>DASWDK010000020.1:0-2671 GCA_036395335.1 Thermoanaerobaculia bacterium | reverse complement strand
CGGCACAGAAGGCGGGGCCCGGCGGATATCAGGTCGGGCGTTACGTTCCCAACTTCGTCGGGTTTGTTCCGGTGGAGAATCCTCGAGTGGTCGCGGTCGTCGTCGTGGAAGAGCCCCGGGGCAAGTATTATGCGAGAGACGTCGCGGCGCCGCTCTTCGCGCGCGTCGTTTCCCAGGCGCTCGACATCCTGCGCGTGGCGCCGGCAGAGCAGCGGCTGCCCTCGACCGTGCTCGCTTCTTCCGACGGCCGCGTCGCCTACCCGGCGGGAGTCGTGCCGGTCTCCGTGCGCTCCGTGCGTCCCGACGAGGAGACCCTGCCGAGGTTGAACGATCTCGGCGGCGCGGGCGAAGCTCCGGGTGTCCTGCGGAGCGTCGGTGAAGGCGGAGAGATTCTGACGCCGGATGTCGTCGGCCTCTCGGCCCGGCAGGCGCTGGCTGTCTACGCGCGCCTGGGACTGACGGCGCAGTTGCGCGGCACCGGTTTCGTGATCTCGCAGGAACCCGCGCCCGGGACCGCGGTCCGGCCCGGTCAATATCAGACGCTGCACCTTTCGGAAACCGCCCCTCCGATCAACCGGCCGGCTCGCAGCCGGGAGGAGACGAGCTCCAACTTTTCCGGTCCGTGAAGCTCATGGAGCTCCTCTCGGTCCTGCCGGAGGCCGACGTGAGTCGCGCGACACCCAATCCGGACATCCTGCGCGTGCGTTACGACTCGCGGCAGGTTGTCCCGGGGGACCTTTTCGTCGCCATCCGCGGGGAAACGGCGGACGGCTTCGATTACGTGCCTCAGGCGATCTCGCGGGGAGCGGCCGCGGTGGTGTCGGACCGCCCCGCGCCGGCGGGAGGACCCGAATCGGTAGCCTGGGTGCGCGTCGAGGACCCGCGCAGGGCGCTCGCTCTCCTGGCCGCCAGATGCGCGGGGAACCCCGCGGAGAAACTCGTGCTCGCCGCGGTCACGGGCACGAACGGGAAGACAACGACGGCGATGTTGCTGGAGGCCCTGCTGGCGGAGCGCCACGGCAACTCCGGTTTCCTCGGCACGGTCGCGTACCGGACGGGACGCCGGCAGGTCGCGGCGACCCGCACGACACCGGAGGCCCCCGACATCCAGGATCTGCTGGCGGAGATGGTCGAGGCCGGGGTGCCGGCCGCGGCGATCGAAGTCTCTTCGCATGCGCTCGCTTTGGACCGCATCGCCGGTTGCCGTTTCGACGTGGCGGTCTTCACGAACTTGACGCGCGACCACCTGGACTTCCACGGCGACATGGAGAGCTACTTCAGCGCAAAGAGGAGGCTCTTCGCGATGCGCAAGCCGGCAGCCGCCGCGGTCGTCAACACCGACGACGCCTTCGGGCGGCGCCTGGCGTACGAAGTCGCTCCTCCCGTCCTGACCTACTCGCCTTCAGGCGAGCAAGCCGACGTGCGGGTTTCCTCGTCCCATTGCGACCTCACCGGAACATCTGTGGAAGTCCGGCACGAAGGCGGAACGCTTCCGATCGCTTCCCCTCTGCTCGGGCGCTTCAACGTCGAGAACCTGCTCGCGGCGGCCGCGGCCGGGCTCGCCCTGCGAATGCCGCCCGAGCGGATCGCGGCGGCGCTGCCTCGCGTCAAGCGCGTTGCCGGGCGGTTGGAGCCGGTCGATGCCGGCCAGTCCTACGCGATCCTCGTCGATTACGCGCACACGGAAGACGCCTTGAAGCGGCTTCTCTCCGCCGTGAGGGAGCTCACCGACAAGAAAGTCATTCTGGTCTTCGGCTGCGGCGGGGACCGGGACAAAGGAAAACGGTTTCCGATGGGGTTCGCCGCCGGGCGCATGGCCGATATCCCGATCGCGACCTCGGATAATCCTCGTTCGGAGGATCCGGAAGCGATCCTGGCGGAGGTCGAAAGGGGCCTCGCGGCGTCGGGCGCGACGAAATACCTGAAGATCACCGACCGGCGGGAAGCGATCCGAACCGCAATCGAGCTGGCCAACCCGGGCGTCGTCGTGGTCATCGCGGGCAAGGGACATGAGACGACGCAGGTCATCGGGGACCGGGCCCTGCCCTTCGACGACAGGCTCGTCGCCGCGGAGCTCGTGCGGCGGTGAACTTCACCCTTTCGAAGGTCGCGAGCGTGGTGAAGGCGACGCTCACCCCGGCCGGCGCCGAGGCGATGCTCTCGGGCGTGGCGGTGGATTCCCGGCGGGTCCGGCCGGGCGAAGTCTTCGTCGCGCTCGCCGGAGAGAAGGTGGACGGCCATGATTTCGCGGTGCAGGCCGCAGCGGCGGGCGCGCGCGCGATGCTCGGAAAGCGGCGTCCGGCGGGTCTGCCCGCAGACTTTCCGCTGCTGGAGGTTTCCGATCCGCGGGAATCGCTGCTGCAGTTTGCGGGCGCGATGAAGAGAGAAGCGGGATTCCGCCTGGCGGCGGTCGCGGGCTCGGTCGGAAAGACGACGACGAAAGAGTTCGCCGCGGCGATTTTCGCCCGGCGCTTTGCCGTCGAGAAGACGCCCGGGAACCAGAACAGCGCAATCGGGTTCCCGATGTCCGTCCTCAATCTGCCCGGAAGGCTCGAGTGGATGGTCGGAGAGATGGGAATGAGCGCGCTCGGAGAGATCTCACGGCTTTCCCGGACCTTCGAGCCGGACATCGCGACGATCACGCGGATCGCAGCCGAGCACCTCGAGTTCC
>DASWDK010000019.1:0-1864 GCA_036395335.1 Thermoanaerobaculia bacterium | reverse complement strand
CGGTCCTGGCGTCGTTCTCAGGTTGATCGTCCACTCCGCCGGTCTTTCGAGGACGACCTTCGTCGCCGCGTCGTCGAGAAAAGACTTGCTCTCGACGTCCAAGATCGCCGTCAGGAGATCGTCCGCCGCGGAGGCAATCAGGGCCCGTCCGTCGATCGACCAGCCCGCCTGGTTTCGCGCAAAGGAGTGCCGAGCGGGGCCGATCGTGGTCTCGATCGCCTGGACGTCTCCCCTGTCGAACCGGACGAGTCGCTTCTCGCGGAAGGCTGTCGCTTCTTTCGAGAGGTCGTCGACCGTCGAATTGGCGACGGTGAAGACCTGGCCCTGGCGGGACGCGTAAATCGAGTTTCCGTCGGAGCGCGTGGATCCCAGGTCGAGGACGTTTCTGCCTCCCTTCGAGTCGGTGATGGTGACCCGAAAGAGGGGCGGAGAAAGCCCGAGCGAGGCGAGGTCGGCCGCCTGCGCCTTCGGCACGAACTCGGTCACTCGGAGCGAGGAGAGATCGCCCGCGATGCGGTCGGCGACGTCCCGCGCCGCGAGGTCGGAGATCGGCTGCTCGATCCACCAGATCCCGTTCTTCTTCGCGAGAACGAGCCGTCCTCGACCGTGTGCGACGTCGATCCCGGTGGCATCGAGCGACGCACCGCCGAAGACATCTTTGCTCTTGAAGGCGTCCGCTCCCTTGCGCACGGACGCCGCGACGCTCGCCGGCACGAAAAGGATCCGGGGTTCGCCGACGACCCGTGCGGCTGTCACGTCGGTCCCCGGAATGTCGAGCCCGAACTCGAGGGTGCGCGAGGACTTCACGCTCGGCTTTTTCGGATCGGTCCATGCGAAGGTCGCCTTCGCCGCCGGCTTCGCGAGCCCATAGTCCTCCGGCTTGCCCTCCGTCGGGGACTCGCCCGCCGGCTTCTTCAGATCCGCGAGCTGCGAAGAGAGATCGGATGCCGTGAATGGGTCGGCGGGATACAGCTCGGGCTTCACGAGCTTCCACGTTTCCCCGGACTTCGCGAGTTCCACGATCTCGCCTCCGTGCTCGAGACGGATGCTCTCGACGCGGTCTTCGGGAAGGTCCCAGTAGAGATCACCCTTCTGCTCCCGCTCCGACGTCGTGGGCATTTTGCGTTCGAAGAGGAAGATGAACGCGAAGAGGGCGACGACGACCCCGGTCAGAACGAGGAGCTTCCGCGAGGACATGTCGTCGAGCCCTAGTCGCGGCGGCGGTACCAGACCCACACGCCGAGGACGACTGCGAAGGCGGGAAGACCGAGGATCGAGAAGAGCCCGATTCGCCGGACCTGCGTCCGCGTCAGCGAGAGCGAAGCCTGTTCCGGGGTCTTCGGGGCGATCCCGATCTGCTTCTCGGCGCCGGTCAGCCAGTGGATCGAGTTCAGAAATAGATTCGCATTCCCCGCGTTCCCGAGGCCGCCGCTTGCCGCGAATCGAGAGTTGCCGACGACCACGAGCCTCCCCTTTTTTGCCGACTCCTTCTCTTCCGTCGTCGGGCCGACGGCGACCGCCAGCGAAACGGGACCCGGGGTGTCCTGCGGATCTTTCTTGACCTGCTCCTCCAGTTTGGCGAGGGAGGTCTCGCCCCATCCCTCCGGCGAGGTTTCGACGAGCGTCACCACGGAGGACGTCGCCGCCACGTCTCCCGATTTGCTCACGGAGCGCGCGAGCGGAAAGATGACCGGCAGACTTTCTTCCGAGAGCGAGCGCACGATCGGATGGCTCCCGTATTGCTTCGCAAAAACGGTCTCGGCGCCGACGAGAGGCAGCGCGTTTGCGGGATCGATGACGATGTCGTTTCCGAGCTTGACCCCGTTGGCCGAAAGGAGCTTTACGAGCCCAAAGTCGGCCGGCG
>DASWDK010000018.1:0-3671 GCA_036395335.1 Thermoanaerobaculia bacterium | reverse complement strand
CGCCGGAGGAGGCGAAGGCGGCGCGCCCGGACGTCATCATGGCGACCGGGCGCAGCGACTATCCCAACCAGGTCAACAACGTGCTCGGTTTCCCGTTTATCTTCCGGGGGGCCCTCGACGTGAGGGCTCGCGAGATCAACGAGGCCATGAAGATGGCGGCGTCCAGGGCGCTCGCGTCGCTCGCCAAGATGGACGTGCCCGATTCCGTCTCCAAGGCGTACGGCGGCCAGACCTTCCGCTTCGGACGCGAGTACCTGATCCCGAAGCCCTTCGACTTCCGCGTGCTCCTCTGGGTGGCGCCGTCGGTGGCCGAAGCGGCGATGGCGACCGGCGTCGCCCGCCGCCCCATCACCGACATGAACGCCT
The DNA here is from genome assembly GCA_036395335.1 of Thermoanaerobaculia bacterium. GTDB lineage: Bacteria > Acidobacteriota > Thermoanaerobaculia > UBA5066 > Gp7-AA6 > Gp7-AA6. The sequence goes on along the minus strand of DASWDK010000018.1, from coordinate 3,305 downwards.
ACCTTCGCAAGCTCGAGGCGATGCTGTCGCGCTCCCGCGAGGTCATGAGCGTCGTCCTCGAGAAGGCGAGACAGGACCCCAAGCGCATCGTCTTCCCCGAGGGGGAGGACCCCAAGATCCTCCGCGCCGCCAAGATCCTCGCCGAGGAAGGTATCTGCCGGCCGATCCTCCTCGCCCGCGAGGAGGCGGTCGAGGATCTCGCGCGGGAGCTCGGTGTCCCGATGGACAAGGTCGAATTCGTCCACAGCGAGACCTCCGAGAAGCTTGCCGGCTACGCGCGGCGGCTCGAAGAGCTGCGAGGCCGGGACGGAATCACGGCGGAATCGGCCACGCGGCTGGCGCGCATCCGCAACCGCTTCGCGGCTCTGATGCTCGATGCCGGCGACGCCGACGGCGTGATCTCGGGGCTGACCCAGTCCTATCCCGACACGATCCGCCCGGCGCTCCAGATCCTCGGCACGGCGCCGGGCGTGCGGCGTGTGTCGGGTCTCTACATCCTGATGCTCAAGGACCAGACCTTCTTCTTCGCCGATACGACCGTCAACATCGAGCCGACGGCGGAGGAGCTCGCCGAGATCGCGCTTCTGACCGCCGACGCCGTCCGGCGCTTCGACATCGAGCCGCGCCTGGCGCTGATCTCTTTTTCCAACTTCGGCTCCAACACGCACGCGAGCGCACTGAAGGTGAAGCGGGCGGTCGAGCTCATCCGGGCCGCGCGGCCGGATCTCCCCGTCGACGGCGAGATGCAGGCGGATACCGCCGTCGTCCCGGAGTTGCTCGAGGGATATTACCCCTGGGCGACGGTCCGGAGCCCCAATACCCTGATCTTCCCGAACCTCGAGGCGGCCAACGCCGCCTACAAGCTCGTCTGGAGGCTGGCCGGCGCGGAGGCCATCGGACCGATCCTGCTCGGCATGGCGCGGCCGGTCCACGTCCTCCAGCGCGGCGTGGACGTCGCCGACATCGTCAACATGGCCGCCATCGCCGTCGTGGACGCACAGGAGTTGTCTCGGAAGCCGTAATAGAATCGGTGTCTCAACCCGCGTGATCGAGAACAAGCTCGCCAGCCGCTATGAGATCGTGTCCGAACTCGGACGCGGCGGCATGGGCGTTGTGTACCGGGCGCGCGACCCGATGTTGAACCGCGAGGTCGCCGTCAAGCTCATCTCCTCAACGGACCTGACTCCCGAGATCGCCGAGCGGTTCCAGCGGGAAGCCCAGATCGTCGCGCAGATGGACCACCCGGGAATCGTGCCGATCTACGATCTGGGACAGCACGAGGGCTCTCTCTTCTTCGTCATGCCGGTCGTGGAGGGGGAAAACCTCCGGCATCTGCTCTGGGCAGGATCCCTTCGCCTGGGCGAAGTTCTCGACATCGCGATCCAGACGGCCGACGCCCTCGACTACAGCCATTCGCGCGGCGTCGTTCACCGGGACATCAAGCCCGAGAACATCATGGTGACGCGTCAGGACGGGAGCATCCGGGTCCGCGTCATGGACTTCGGCCTCGCCCATGCGACGACGGAAAGCCGCCTGACGAAGACCGGCACACTGGTGGGCACGGTCGCGTACCTGTCTCCCGAGCAGGTGACCGCCCGCTCGTTCGACGGGCGCTCGGACATCTATTCGCTCGGGACGGTGCTCTACGAGTGTCTCGCCGGGGAACCGCCGTTCTCGGGAGAAGTGCAGTCCATCCTCTACCGCATCGTCCACGAGGTCCCGCAGCCGCCCGGGCGCTCGGGGCCGAGGTCCGGGAGGAGCTCCAGGACGTCGTCCTCCAGTGCCTCGAGAAGGACCCCGGACGGCGGCCGCAGCGGGCGTCACAGGTCTCCGAGGCGCTCAAGCGCCACCGGTCGAGCCTCCAGAGCGACGAGTTCTCGCGCTCGGTGGTCCTGACCGCGAGCCGCATGATCCAGAGGCCAGCGGCCTCGGCCTTCATCGGCCGCGAGAAGGAGTTCGGGCAGCTTCAGCACCGGTTGAACGCGGCCATCGTCGGCGACTGCCAGTTCGCGGTCGTCGCGGGCGAGCCGGGGATCGGCAAGACGCGTCTGCTCGAAGAGCTGAAGAGGCTCGCCACCGTGCGGAAGATCCGAGTCCTCTACGGGCGGTTTGTCGAGCAGGACCGGGCTTTCTCCTACCAGGGTTTCTGCGAGCTCGTTCAGGACTACTTCCGCACGCGGGACACCGGCAGCTCCGCCGCGGAGCGGCCGGACTTTTCCGATCTCGCGCCGGACCTCCTTTCGCTCTTCCCGCTCCTGAGCGAGATCTCCGAGCTTCGCTCGGCCGCGAGCGGCGATTCCAAGCTCGCGGCGAAGGGCGAGGAGCGCAAGGCTGAGGATCGGATCCAGATCTTCGAGCTGCTCGCGCGCACCCTGACCCGCATCGGCGGCGGGAAACCTCTCGTCCTGATCCTGGAGAACCTTCACGGCGCTGAGATCTCGATCGAGGCGCTCCAGTATGTCGTGCGGCGGCTGGGGCCGACGCCGACCCTGATTGTCGGAAGCTATCGCCAGACCGAGACCGACAAGCGGCACCCCCTGGTTCGTATGCTCGACTCCTTCGCGGACGATCCGCGTTTCGTTTCCATGACGCTCGGGCCGTTCTCGCCTTCGGAGCACCGCGCCCTGATCGAGTCTGTCGCCGGCGGTTCGAAAGTCTCCGACTCGCTGGCCGAACGCCTGCGCGAAGCGACGGAGGGCAACCCGTTCTTCACCAAGGAGCTCGTCCGGTCTCTCATCGACTCCGGAGGGATCGCCAGGGACGAGTCCGGGGCCTGGAGCTTCTCGAAAGCCACCGCGATCTCCTCAGACGCCCTGCCGGCCACGATTCAGCAGGCCGTCGAGAAGCGCATCGAGCGGCTCCCGGAAAGCCTGCGCGAGCTCCTGTCTATCGCTTCGGTCCTCGGCAAGAGCTTCGACTTCCGGGACCTCGAGACCCTGGCGGAAGACGCGAAGGACCTCGACGATTCGACCGACCGGCTCCTGCGGGAAGGAATTCTGGAGGAGGAGAGGGAGTCGCGCGGCGACCGGCTGTCGTTCGCGAGCGGGATCGTGCGGGACGTTCTCTATAGCGCGCTCTCCCGCCGCAAGCGCCGGTCCCTCCACCGCAGGTACGCCGAGCTCCTGGAGACACGCTACGCGGGGCGCCTCGAACGCGTGTACCCCGATCTCGTCCATCACTTCTCCCAGGCCGACATCGCGGAGAAGACTGTCGAGTACGGGCTGAAGCTCGCTCAGAAGTCCCTGGATGCGTTCGGCGCCGATGACGCGATCCGGGCCGCGAAGACGTGCCTGGAATTCCTGGAA
>DASWDK010000017.1:0-6564 GCA_036395335.1 Thermoanaerobaculia bacterium | reverse complement strand
GCCGAGCGTGTAGTAGAGGTACGTCGGGTTGTACGCGCCGCGGCGCGCCTCCTCGTACGCGTTCGCCGGTTCCTGGAATCCTTTCTCGACGAAGACTTTTGCGCCGTTTTCGACGGACATCCCCTGCGTGTGGAGTTTGATGCCGACGACGTAACGGCAGTCGCGCAGGAGCGCTTCCTGGAGCTGCGCGAGGCGGTACTTCGGATCGCCCCCGCCGAAACCCTCGTCCACCATCATCTGCTCGCCGTAGTGAGCCCATCCCTCCGCATTCGTGCCGCAAAAGACGAGCTTGCGCGTCTTGGTCGGGAAGCGCGGCGCATAGAGGAATTGGAGATAGTGGCCGGGCCAGACTTCGTGGACGTCGATGATGGACACGACGTACGGGTTGTACAGACGGAGGTGCTCCTCCTTGTGCTTCGCGTCCCACTCCGCCTCGACCGGCGTCACGTAGTAGAAGGCTTCCGTCGCCTTCGTCTCGTAGGCGCCCGGCGTGTCCATGGACGCGAAGCTGCCGGAGCGCGCGAACGGAGGAGTCTCCGTGACCTTCGGGCGCACTTCCGACGGGATCGTGACGAGGTCCTTCTGGACGAGGTACCGCCGGGCGTCCTCGACCGACCGGGCGACGGAGGGAATCAGCGACTCCGGGGTCGGGTGATCATCGGAGAGCGACTTCATGACCTCGGCCGGCGTCTTCGAAGGATCGATCCGCTTCGCGGTCTCGACGAACGCGGCGTAATCCTTCGCGAGCTGGGCCTCGCCTTTGGCGAGAAGGTCCGCGAGCGGGATGTCGACACCTTCCTCGTACTTCATCTTGGCCAGGAAGTTCTCCGCTCCGATCGCGTAACTCCCCTTCGAGCGTGGCTGAAGGTCCTTCTCGAGCCACACTGCGAAGTCGCGCGTGGCCGCGACGACCCGGGCGTTCGCCTCGTCGAACTCCTTCTCAAGGGCCGAGTCGTTTCCCGCCACCTCCTTCGCCCAGCTCGCAACGGTGCCGGAGAAGTAATTGACCGAACCCTTCGACATCCGGATCGCGAGGTCGGTGAACTCTTTCGGAGGATTGACGAGGTTGGCCTTCGCCGCTTCGTAAAGCGGCGGCATGAGCTTCAGCCGGGTGATGAGCGACCGCAGGCGCTCTGCCGGCGGGGCGAAGCTCCGCTTGATCAAGCTGTCCGCGGCGCCTCCGGGGAGCCCGGCGTAGCCCATCGGATTTCGCTGCCAGGTTCGAATCGTGTCCTGGTCGAGCAGGAAGCTCTCGATCTGGCCCTCCAGCGCCTCGGCGTCGATCTGGTCGTCGAACGAGAGCCTCGAACGGTCCATCGCCTGCAGCCGCGCCAGAAACGTCCGAAGCTCGACGATCCGGGACTCGATGCGCCGCCGGGAGCGGTCCTCGAACTGCGAGTCGTATCGGTGGAAACCGGCGGAGGTGGCCTGTGTCGGGAGATAGGCGAAACGCGCGTCGAAATAGTCGTCGACGAACTTCGAGAAGGACGCCGACGACGCCGGCGCCGCAGTCGACGCGGGCTGCACCGGTGCGACCGCGAGGGAGCAGAGAACGACGAGGAAGGGCACGGTTTTCATGCGGGGAAGGCTAGCACCGAAGGTGCCAGGGCCCGACACGTCGTTAGGATGGAGCGATGCGGATCGTCGGAGGCGTGCTCGTCGGGCTCCTCGGCCTCGCCCCGGGCGTTACCGGCGCCCCGTCCGACCTCGAGCGAAGAGTGAGAGAAGAAGTCTCACGCTTCCATGGCGTGATGGGAGTCGTCGCCCGGAACCTCGACACCGGCGAAAGAGTTGCCGTCGACGGGACCGCCCGGTTCCCCACCGCGAGCTTGATCAAGGTCGCCGTGATGGTCGAGGTCTTTCACCGCATCGCCGACGGCAGCCTCCGGCGCGACCAGACCGTGACGCTCTCCGACGCCGACCGCGCGGGCGACGAAACGGTCCCGCTGAACGTCCTTCACGCCGGTTCGGTCCTGACGGTCTCGGACCTCCTCCGTCTGATGATCGCGTGGAGCGACAACACCGCGACCAATCTCCTCGTCCGTCTCGCCGAGACGGAGCGCATCGACCGACGGATGGAATCCTACGGTCTTCCGAATACGCGAATCTTCCGTCCGACGTTCCGCGACGGAAAGGCCGACGTCTTTCCGGAACTGGAACACGAGTTCGGGCTCGGCATGACGACGCCGGCCGAGGCGGCGCGGCTTTTCGAGCTGATCGCAGACGGGAAGGTCGTCGATCGCGCCTCCTCCGAAGAGATGCTCGCGATCCTCGCCCTGCAGCAGGACCGCGCGATGATCCCGCGGCGGCTTCCGTTCGAGCGGGACCGGCTCTTCGTCGCCAACAAGACGGGCTGGGACGAGGAGAAGCTGGCGGACCCGCATGGGTTCCGCGGCGACGTCCGGGCGGACGCGGCCTACGTGAAGGGCCCGCGCGGCCGCTACGTACTCGCGATCCTGGCGCGGCGAATCCGTGACAAGAGCCCCGGTGTCGACAACGAGGCGCTCGTCACGGGCGCGAGGATTTCGCGGATGATCTACGACGCATTCGCCGGACCGCCCGGGCCGTCGAGGCGCTGAGCGGGTGCCGGCTGATCTACAAGCGCAAGAACGAGGTGACGCGATCCGCCTGCGCCCGCACCCCTGGGAGTTCGCGCTTTATTTCGATATCTAGCGGGGCCGGGTCTCACGGCGGCAGTCCGAGTCGGCGCAAGAGATCCGCGAACCGAGGATCTGAGCGGATCGGGTCGTAGATTGGATCCGGTTTGAGGAAAAGGGGGAAAGCCAACCGCTGCTCGTAGGCCTTCTCCAGATAGGCGAAGGCCTCGTCCTTCTCACCGAGACCGAGATAGATGAGGTGAAAAGCATAGGGGCGGACGTATCTCCGCCTCGAGAGCGCCTCGAGCTCCCCGAGCAGACGAAGCGCCTCATCGCGGTTCCCCGATCGAGCCTGAAAGTATGCAAGCGCTGCCTGGGCTCGGAAATTCGAAGTTGGAATAGCCGAGTATTTTTCTCCCAGCGCGATCGCTTCTCGGAACATCCCCTTCGCCGCGTATGCGTATCCGAGCTCGACGTTCGTGACCCCGAAGTCGGGGTCCATCTCGAGCGTCCGCCGGTATTGATCAATGGCCTCGTCGTAACGTCGGGAAAAGTAATACTGGTTCCCGACGGCGTGATTGACGATGAGAGAGAGCGGATCGCACTCCAACGCTCGTTTCGCCTCTGCGAGAGATTCTTCCAACCGTCCGAGACCGCTCAGAAGCAAGGAGTACCACTGGTGAGACGAGGCGTAGGAAGGATTGAGCTCGATCGAGCGGCGGAAACCTCTCTCCGAGGCGAGCCAATCCCAATCGTAGTTCATGGCGACGTTCGCCAGCGAAGCGTGCGCCTCGGCAAGGTTGTCGTCGAGGTCGACAGCCTTCAGCGCGGCCGCCTTCGCCTTGGGCATGGCCTCCCTCGGAGGAAGGACGTAGTAACCAAGCGAAGTGTACGTATCGGCGAGCCCCGCGTACGCCCCGGCGTAGGTCGGGTCCTTCGCGATGGATTGCCCGAAGTCATTCAGGGCCTTTTGATTCCCTTCGGCGGTTCTCTGATTCCAGTGATAGCGGCCAAGCAGGTAGAGCCGGTGGGCTTCGGGATCCACCGGGCGACTCCTGGCCAGCTGCATCTTTTCTTGCGGGGACACCGCGACCTGGATCTCTCGGGCGATTGCTTGCGCCACGTCGCTCTGGAGGGCCAGGACGTCCTTCAGGTCGCGCTCGTAACTTTCGCTCCAGAGATGCCGGTCCGTTGCCGCGTGGATCAACTGCGCCGTTACGCGCACGCGACCTCCGGACCGTAGGACGGAGCCCTCGACGACTCCGTCGACTCCGAGCTCGCCGGCAATCTCCGGCACGGACTTGGTGGTTCGCCGGTAACGCATTGCCGAGGTCCGAGAGATCACGCGCAGAGCGCGGATCTTGCCGAGTTCCGCGATCAATTCCTCGGTCATCCCATCCGAGAAGAACCCCTGTTCCGGGTCGCGAGAGAGATTCTCGAGCGGCAGGACCACGAGCGACCGAATCGGCTCCGCCGCTTCGCGGCGTTGCTCTCGAGTCATCACGGAGCGAACAAGGAAACTCGCGCCGATCGCCGCGAGGATGCCGAGCAGGGCGAACCAGGCCGTCGGCCGCCGCCGCGGCACCGCCGTCGTAACGGCAAGCGGAGGCGCGGAGGCGCTCGCCTCTGCTTCCTCCAGCGCATACCCCAGATCGCGCGCGGACTGATATCGCTCTTCCGGACTCTTCTCGAGACAGCGCCACACGATCCGCGCGAGAGCGGGGGAAATCTCGAGCGTCGAAAGCGAGCCGCCGGGAGGATCTTCCTTCAAGATCGCGTTCATCGTCTCGACGGGGGTGTCGCCGCGGAACGCGCGGCCTCCCGTCAACATCTCGTAGAGCACGGCGCCCAACGAGAAGATGTCGGAGCGGGCGTCGGCGGAGAGTCCCCTCACCTGCTCGGGCGCCATGTATCCCACCGTCCCCATCACAAGCCCCGGCTCGGTACCGGCGGTCTCGGTCGCGACCCCGGTCAGTGGACCCGCGCTCGTCTCCGGATGCGTCAGCTTCGCCAGGCCGAAGTCGAGGATCTTGACCCGGCCGTCCTTCGTCACAAAGAGGTTCTCGGGCTTCAAATCCCGGTGAACGATCCCCTTCTCGTGCGCCGCCGCGAGACCGTTCCCGATCTGGACACCGTACTCGACGGTCTTGCGTGCTGGCAACGCGCCCGTCGCCAGACGCTCTCGCAGCGTCTCGCCCTCGAGCAGCTCGGTGACGACGTAGGGCGCGCCATCGTGCTCGCCGAAATCATGAATCGTCAGGATCCCCGGATGGTTCAGCGCCGACGCCGCGCGCGCCTCCCGCTCGAACCGGCGCAGCCGGTCGGGATCGGACGAAAAGGACGCCGGCAGCACCTTGATCGCGACCTCGCGCTGGAGTCGCGTATCGCGCACTCGGTAGACCTCCCCCATTCCGCCCGCACCGAGCGGCGCGAGCACTTCGTAAGGACCCAGGCGAACACCGGGCAAAAGTGACACGGAGATCGTTGACGATCTTATCGTCCGCCTTTGCGCTACGCTCTTTCTGTGAAAAAGGCGATCGCGGCTGCGATCTTCGTCGTCGCCCTCCCGCTTCTCGCCCAGGAGACGCTCCCGCCTCTCCCGCAGCGCGGCCGCGCATTTCCGCCCGCGGCTCCGAAGACGCAGAGCGCGCCGAGGCGCCCGTCATCCGAGCGGCCCGGAGCGTTCCGCGAGGAGGCGCGCGTCGACAGGGTCGTCATCGACGCGCACGTCACGTACGACGACGGCGAGCCGATCCGGGATCTCGCCTCCGCCGACTTCGTCGTCAAGGTCGACGGGAAGCGCGTGCCTCTGGAGTCGGTCGAGTGGGTTTCCGCGGGCAGCCCGGAGGAGGCTTCTCCCCGCGCCGGCGAAGTGGTCTACACCGAGACGCCGACGATCACCGAGCCGGTCCTCGCGTACCCGCAGGGAAGGCTGATCATCCTCTTCTACCAGACCGATTACGACCCTCTCCGGCTCACCGGGTTTCTCCGGATGGGGATGTACGCCGACCGTTTCTTAGAGACGCTGGTCTCCACCGACCGCGTGGCGGTCGTCTCGTTCGATTCCCACCTGAAACTCCGCCAGGACTTCACGGACGATCGGGGCAAGATCCGAGCCGCGATGGTTGCCTGTCTGCGGACCGCGGAGCCGGATCGGATCGAGGCCGGGCCCTTCCCTTCGCTCGCACGCCACTTCGACTACGCCGCCGCGCTTCGTGCCGCGACGCCCGAGCGTGGGCTCGATCTCGTCGCGCGGGCGCTCGAGCCGATCCCCGGAGGCAAGTCCATGCTGTATTTCGGCTGGGGTCTCGGGACGGTCGGCGGGGTCACCGGCCCGGTTCCCTCCGAGAAAAAGGAGTACGCGAAGGCGCTTCGGTCCCTCTCGGCGGCTCGCGTCAACATCTTCACTCTCGACATCACCGACGGGGACTACCACACGCTCGAGTACCGCCTCGAGGCGGTCTCCGCCGCGACCGGCGGCACGTATCAAAAAACCCACCTCTTCCCGGCGGCCGCGCTCGACCGCGTCACGCGGGCGATCTCCGGACGCTACGTCCTGGTCTTCGTCAAGCCGAACCTGCCTCGCGGCGGGCACGACGTCGAGGTCAAACTCGCCAAGAACCGGAAAGGAAGAGTCTCGGCGCGCTCCTACTACGAAGACTGAGGGTCCGGTCCCCCCATTCCGATCGAGTCTCGCCAGTGCGCGGGGATAGAATCGCGCCGCGATTCGAAAGGAGAGGAAATGAGACGAGCGATTCTTCTGTGTGCCGGGAGCCTGTTCTCCATGTCCCTATTCGCCCAGGGAGTCAAGGATCTCGACAAAGAGTGGGTCAAGGCCGCCAAGGCCGGAGATGCCGACGGGTTGGCAAAGCTGTACGCAGCGGACGCGGTGATGTATCCGCCCGACGAGGTCCAGGTGAAGGGAACCGACGCCATTCGGGGGAGCTATCAGAAGATGCTTTCGACG
>DASWDK010000016.1:0-11500 GCA_036395335.1 Thermoanaerobaculia bacterium | reverse complement strand
TCGATCGACCGGATGACGCCGCCGCTCACGACGATTGATGTGCGCCGGACGCCGGTCGGCGTCACGACGCGGCGGCTCGTCACGACGAGATCCGCGCTCTTCAATTCAGTGATTCAATGCACCCCGTGAGCGCGTGGGCGGTCGTCGGGGGCGTCCTCCTGATCGCAATCACTCTCTGGGACGCTTTCGAAACCATCATTCTCTCGCGGCGTGTTTCCCGAAAGCTCCGACTGACGCGTCTGTTCTACTGGCTCACCTGGCGCCCGTGGCGCGCCCTCGCGCTCCGGATGCGCCCGGGCAACCCTCGCGAGAATTATCTGAGCGTCTACGGCCCCCTCTCGCTCATTCTCCTACTCGTGCTCTGGGCGGTCGCACTGATCTTCGCCTTTGCGCTCATCGACTGGGGCCTCGAAGTCCGACTCGCAGGGCCGCCGGGCACGGCCGGTTTCTCCGCGGATCTCTACATGAGCGGCACGACGTTCTTCACGCTGGGCTACGGCGACGTGACCCCTCTCACCGCACTCGGACGAGTTCTCTCGGTCATCGAAGCCGGTACGGGCTTCGGATTCCTGGCGCTCGTCATCGGGTACCTTCCGACCCTCTCCCAGGCGTTCTCGCGACGCGAGGTCAACATCGCGCTCCTCGACGCGCGGGCGGGCTCTCCACCGAGCGCCGCAGAGCTCCTGCGGCGGCACGCCGAAGACCCGGCCGCGTTGGGACAGCTCCTCTCGGAATGGGAGCGCTGGTCCGCGGAGCTTCTCGAAAGCCACGTCTCTTTTCCGGTGCTCGCCTATTACCGATCCCAGCACGACAACCAGTCGTGGGTCGCGGGGCTGACGACAATCCTCGATACCTGCTCGCTGGTGATCGCGGCGATGCACGGCCCCGTCGTCAGCTCGGCAAGGCTTACGTTCGCGATGGCGCGCCACGCAATCGTCGACCTCGCGAGGATCTTCTCCCCACGGCCGCGGCCGCTGGAAACGGACCGGCTCGCGCCGCCCGAGCTCGCCCGGCTCTGCGAGGCCCTCACCTCGGCGGGGATTCCGATGCGCGAAAGCGAGGAGACCGACCGTCGACTGGCGGAGCTGCGCGCGATGTACGAGCCGTACGCGACGGGACTCTCGAACCATCTGATCATGCCGCTGCCGAGCTGGGTCGCGCCGGCCGGAGCGCCGGCGGACAACTGGCAGCGAACCGCGTGAGCGAGGACCACTCGCTCGAGCTCCCACGCGAAGAGCTGCGCGCGCTCATCGACGCCGCCGCTCGCCGCGTCCTCGATTACGTCGAGTCCTTGCCGCGTCAGCCATCGGCAGACGACGAAGGCGGGGCTGCGCTCGCGCGATCCCTGGTCCAGCCCCTTCCCGAGACCGGGCGGCCGTACGAGGAGCTTCTCGATTTCCTCTTCGACAAAGTCGTTCGAAAGGGGTTCGGCACCGCGGGTCCCGGCTACCTCGCGTACATCCCGGGGGGCGGCATCGTGCAATCGGCCGTCGCGGACTTCGTCGCGGACGCCGTCAACCGCTACGTCGGAGTCTTCGCAGCCGCGCCCGGAGTCGCGCAGCTCGAGGCGAACGTCGTTCGCTGGTTCGCCGACATCGTCGGCTATCCGGAGACCGCCGGCGGGATCCTTACGAGCGGGGGGTCACTGGCGAACTTTTCCGCCCTCCTGACCGCCCGCCGCGAGCGCCTTCCCGACGATTTCCTCTCCGGGGTCCTCTACGCCTCGGACCAGGCGCACCACTCGATCGCGAAAGCGGCGATGCTCGCGGGCTTCCCGGAGGGAAATGTCCGGAGCATTCCATCGGACGAAACGTACCGGCTCCGGCTCGACGCCCTCGCGGCGGCGGTCTCCGAGGATCGCGCCGCCGGGAGACTCCCGTTCTTCGTCACCGGCAACGCCGGCACCACCAACACGGGCGCCGTGGACGACCTCGACGCGCTCGCGGATTTCTGCTCCCGGGAAGGTCTCTGGCTCCACGTCGACGCCGCCTACGGAGGCTTCTTCCTGTTGACCACGGCGGGGCGCCGCGCGCTCGAAGGCATCTCGCGGGCCGATTCGGTCGTGCTCGATCCTCACAAGGGTCTCTTCCTTCCGTACGGGACCGGCTCGCTCCTGGTCCGGGATGCCGGGGCCTTGCGCCGGGCGCACGCGCTCTCCGCGGACTACATGCCGGTCATGCAGGAGGATTCCGACCTCGTCGACTTCAACCTCGTTTCGCCCGAGCTGTCGCGCGAGTGGAGGGGTCTGAGAGTCTGGCTTCCGATCGCCATGCACGGGATCGCGACCTTCCGGCACAACCTCGAGGAGAAGCTCGAGCTCGCGCGGTGGGCGACCGAGGAGCTGCGAACGATCCCCGGCATCGAGATCGTCGCCGAGCCGCAGCTTTCGATCGTCGCGTTCCGCGTGGCGAGGCCGGACCTCGACATCTCCGAAGCGAATGACTTGAACCGCGCGTTCCTGTCGGCGATCAACGCGCGCAAACGTGTCTACCTGACTGGCACGATGCTCGGACCTCGATTCGTTCTCCGGATCTGCGTTCTCTCCTTCCGCACGCACCTCGACCGGATGCGTGAAGGGATGGAAGACATCCGCGCCGCCGCCGCTCTCGTCCTCCGCTAAACCTTTTGCGGGTGCTCCCGTACCGATAGAGTCCGCCCGGACAGCCCTCGAGAGGAGGAGTCGATGAAATCCCTGCTCCGACTGGCGGTATTTTCGAGCCTGGCGGCGCTTGCCTGCGCCGGGAATCCGCCGGCAGCCGCGAGCCGGACGGCTGCATCCGTGCCGCCCGCCGCCGCTGCGTCCCGCTTCACGGTCCCGGTCGATTACTACAAGCTTCCGAACGGATTGAAAGTCGTCCTGTCGACGGATCCGACGGCGCCGACGGCGGTCGTCGCGGTCTACTACAACATCGGGTTCCGGATCGAGCCGCGCGACCGCACCGGCTTCGCCCACCTCTTCGAGCACATGATGTTCCAGGGCTCCCAGAACCTTGGGAAGATGGAGTTCATCAAGCTCGTGCAGAAGAACGGCGGAGTCCTGAACGGCTCGACCCGATTCGATTTCACCGACTATTTCCAGATCGTTCCGTCCCACGCCTTGGAGACCATCCTGTGGGCCGAGGCGGACCGCATGCGCGGGCTCGCCATCACCCAGGAGAACCTGACCAACCAGCAGGCCGTCGTGAAGAACGAGGTGCGGGTCAACGTGCTCAACCAACCGTACGGCGGCTTCCCGTGGCTCGACCTGCCGCAGGCGGCGAACACGAACTGGTACAACGCCCACAACTTCTACGGCGACCTGAAGGAGATCGACGCGGCGACGCTCGACGACGTCAAGAAGTTCTTCCAGACGTACTACTCCCCCAACAACGCGGCCCTCGTCGTGGTGGGAGACTTCGACTCCGCGCAGACGAAGGCTTGGATCGAAAAATACTTCGCTGCGATCCCCTCGACGCCCCGTCCGCCCGCGCCGGACATCCGGGAACCGCGGCAGGAGAAGGAAAAGCGCGTCACGAATCCGGACCCGCTCGCGACGCGCCCCGCGCTGGCCGTCGGCTATCACGCTCCCGCGCAGAACACGCCGGAGTACTACGCGATGGGGCTCCTCGACGAGATCCTGCTTCAGGGCAAGGACAGCCGCCTGTACGACGCGCTCGTCCAGAAGAACGGACTGACCGGAGACGTGACCGGAGGGATCAACGAAGACCTCGGGAACATGTTCGACATCAATGGGCCGACGCTCTGGATCGCGTCGCTCTTTCACGATCCCGACAAGTCGCCCGATGCGATCCTGAAGGCATTCGACGCCGAGATCGAGCGCGTCCGGAGCGCGCCGGTCGACCAGGCCACGCTCGACCTCGCGGTCGTCAAGATGCGCTCGCGCCTCTACGACGACATCGAAGGATTCTTCGGGTTCGGGCGCGCGGACCTGCTCGCGAGCTTCGCGCTCTTCGGAGACGATCCCAAGCGGATCAACCGGCTCGAAGACGAGTTCCGGCGCGTGACGCCGGACCTGCTCTGGAAGACCGCGCAGGAATACCTGCGCCCGACGAACCGGACCGTATTGTTAGTCGAGCCGAAAGCTCCGGCCAAGCCCGCAGCCGCTCCGGTACCGGAGAAGAAGTCATGATTCTCGCGACGCACTCTGCGCACCGACGCACCGCAGCCGCACTCGCCGTCGCTCTCGGCGCCGCCACGGCGCTCGGCCAGAGAGAGACGCCGCCGGCGCCCGGCGCCCCAAAGGACTTCTCCATCCCGACTCCGACGAAGTTCACGCTCGACAACGGGATGAAGGTCACCCTCGTTCCGTACGGTACGATCCCCAAGGTCACGGTGGACCTGGTCGTTCTCGGTGGAAACGCGAGCGAAGGCCCCAACGAAGTCTGGCTCGGCGACCTGATGGGCAACTGGATCCGCGAGGGAACGACGACGAAGAGCGCGAGCCAGATCTCGCAATCGGCGGCGCAGATGGGCGGCTCGCTCGACGTCGACGTCGGCCCGAACAGCACCCGCGTCACCGGAAACGCGCTTTCGGACTTCGGTCCGGAGATGGTCCGGTTGGTCGCCGACGTCGCGGAGAACCCGAGCTTTCCCGAGTCGGAGCTCGCGCGGTTGAAGGCGGACCAGGTCCGCCAGCTTTCGATCGCCAAGAGCCGGCCGCAGCAGATCGCTCTCGAGAAGTTCCGGTCCCTGCTGTATCCCGATCACGCCTACGGGCGCGTGTTTCCGACGCCCGAGATGATCCAGGGATTCACGGCCGCGCAGGTCCGGGCTTTCTACAGCGCGAACGTCGCCGCCGCGCGCGCCCATCTCTACGTCGCTGGCCGCTTCGATCGCGCGGCAATGGAAGCCGCGATCCGCGACCCCTTCGGGGGATGGAAAGCGGGTACGCCGGCATCGTTTGCGCCCCCTTCCCCGCGGACCTCGCGGGCGATCCATCTGATCGATCGGCCGGGCGCGGTGCAGTCGACGATCGTGATCGGGATGCCGGTGATCGATCCGAGCAATCCCGACTACGTTCCTCTGCTCGTCACCAACACGCTCTTGGGCGGGTACTTCTCGTCCCGCATCACCTCGAACATCCGGGAGGCCAAGGGCTACACCTACTCGCCGTTCAGCCAGATCTCGGTTCGCTACCGCGACGGCTACTGGGCGCAGAACGCCGACGTGACCACGAACGTGACGGGACTCTCTCTGAAGGAGATCTTCTTCGAGATCGATCGACTACAGGGAGAACCGCCGTCGGCGGAAGAGCTGAAGGCGGTCCAGAGCTACATGGCCGGCGTCTTCGTCCTCCAGAACTCGTCGCGGGCGGGAATCATCGGCCAGCTCGAGTTCGTGGACCTGCACGGTCTGCCCGACGACTACCTGTCGGGCTACGTCCGCCGCGTGTCTGCCGTGACGCCTGCCGAGGTCCAGCGGATGGCGCAGAAGTACATCCAGGACGACAAGGCCACGATCGTGGTGGTGGGCGACAAGAAAGTCATCGAGGAGCAGATCAAGCCTTACGGCACGATCGCGCCGTAGAGAGTCGGAAGCCTCTTATCATCTGCCCTTCACCCGAGGAGGGCGGATGATGCCGAGCCCGAACGAGGTCCACCACCCCGACGGCAGGGTCGAGCTCGCCGACACTTCGCGTATCGACGCGAGCCCGCTCTCCAACCCCGATCTCGCTCCAGTCCCGATCCGACGCCGCAACTGGACGACCTACAACTATGCCGCGCTCTGGATCAGCATGGCGCACTGCATCCCGACCTACATGCTCGCGTCCGGGCTGTTGGCCGCGGGAATGAACTGGAAACAGGCGCTCGTCACGATCCTGCTCGGCAACACGATCGTCCTGATTCCGATCCTCCTGAACTCGCACCCGGGCACGAAGTACGGCATCCCGTTCCCGGTTTTCGCCCGCGCGGCCTACGGGACGCTCGGGTCGAATCTGCCCGCGTTGATGCGCGCGCTCGTCGCGTGCGGATGGTTCGGGATCCAGTCCTGGATCGGCGGCGAAGCGCTGCACACGTTTTTCTCGGCGATCATTCCGGGCTGGAACGACTTTCTCGGGCGCGGCTTCGGCGGCCACGCCACGACCGCCTGGCTCTCGTTTCTGCTCTTCTGGGGAATCAACATCTTCATCATCTATCGGGGCATGGACCTGCTCCGCAAGGTCGAGAACTGGGCCGCGCCGTTCGTGCTCGTCATGACGACGGTCCTTCTCGTCTGGGCGGTGAAGACGGCGCACGGGCTCGGACCGCTGCTCGCGCAACCCGGCAAGTTCCCGACCTTCCGCGAGTTCTTCCCGGTCTTCATTCCGTCGCTGACGGCGATGATCGGCTACTGGGCCACGCTGTCGCTCAACATGCCGGACTTCACGCGCTTCGGGCGCAGCCAGCGCGAGCAGATCATGGGCCAGGTGGTCGCGCTGCCGACGACGATGTCGATCTTCGCGGCGATGGGCGTCTTGATCACGAGCGCGACCGTGATCATCTTCGGCCGCGCGATCTGGGATCCGGTCCAGCTCGTCGCGCAGTTCAAGGCTCCCGTCGTCGTCGCGATCTCCATGTTCACCGCTGTCGTCGCGACGCTCGCCGTCAACATCGCGGCAAACGTGGTCTCGCCCGCCAACGATTTCGCCAACGCGTTTCCGCGGGCGATCCGCTTCAAGACCGGCGGCCTCTTGACCGGGATCATCGGGATCCTGATGCAACCGTGGAAGCTCCTTGCGGATCCGTCCGGCTACATATTTCAGTGGCTGCTCGGCTATTCCGGCGGCCTCGGCTCGATCGCGGGCGTCCTGATCGCCGATTACTGGCTGGTGCGCCGGAGAGCGCTCGCGCTCGAAGACCTCTACCTCTCCGATGGCGCGTACCGCTACCGCGCGGGCTGGAACTGGAAGGCGGTCCTCGCGACGGCGGTGGGATGCCTGCTGGCCTGGATCGGCATCGTCGTCAAGCCGCTCGCGCTGCTCTACTCGTATGCCTGGTTCGTCGGCTTCCTCGCGGCGGGACTCCTCTACTGGGCCTTGAGCGCCGCCGGCCCGCCGGAGCGGCTCCGCGCCGCCCCGGCCGGGCAGACGCCCTGAAGCCGTCGCGATCCGAGGCGGGTCGGCCCGCCCGTCCCGATTAAGCTCCCGCGCGTGACCCGATGGATCGAGCGGCTCACGTTCTCTCTGGGCTTCGCCGTCGGAGGTCTCTGGTTTCTCTTCTGTTCCGCGCTCGGAATCATCTGGTTGCTCGCCGTGCCCCGCAGTCGCCAGGCGCTTTATATGTATGGACGCGTCTTCTGCCGCGGTCTCGTTGCTTTGATGGGGTGGAGAATCGATGTGGTGAACCGGGACCTTCTCGACGCCGCGCGGCCGTGCGTGTTCGTCGGAAACCACCAGAGCTTTTTGGACGTCGTGACGTTCGGCTCGATCTTCCCGAAGCGGACGGTCTCGGCGGGAAAGCGCGAGATCGGACGGATCCCGATCTTCGGATGGTTCTACCGGCTCTCCGGAAACCTCGTCATCGACCGCAGCAACCCGCGCGGCGCCCGTGACTCACTGGAGGAAGCGGCGCGAACGATCCGCGAGGAGTGCGTCTCCGTCTGGTTCATGCCGGAAGGGCACCGCAACGCCGGCTCGGAGCTCCTCCCCTTCAAGACCGGGGCGTTTCGGCTGGCGCTCGCCGCGGGCGTCCCGGTGGTTCCCATCGTCGCGGAGCCGCTCGAGGTCATCGCGGACACCCGGAGGCTGCTCGCGCGGCCCGGAACCTTACGGGTCACCGTCCTCGAGCCGATTCCGACCGACGGCAACGGGCGATCCTTTGCCGAGCTCGCCGCGGTAACCCGGTCGCGGATGCAGGAGGAGCTGGATCGGCTGAGAAGGCCGAGGACCCGGGACCAGAGACCAGGGTAGCGGCGGCGCAGGGTCGGTCGCTGCCCCAATCGCCTATTCGAAGTATCCCGAGACGTCGAGGACGAAGTTCGTCGAGCCGGACGGCATCCCGCAGAAAACCCATACCCGACCGGACGTCCCGAGCGCGAGGATGGCGTTGTTCGCGCGGACGATCCCGGTTCGGAAGTTGATCGTGCTCGAGGGCGGGAGCGCCGTCCCCGCGGGAAAGGCCGTCAGGAAACCCTCGCCCGTCGGATTGACGATGGTCAGGTTGGCCGCGATGACTTTCGCGGTGGACGGGACGCCACACACGCCGGCGACGGGAAATTCCCGGACGGTGCCGGCAGCGAGTGCGGGCCCGCCGAGAGGGCCGTTCGCGTTGCGCGTGTCCGCGATGCGGCACGGCGTCAACGTGTGGAAGTCTTCGCCGACCTGTGAGGGCGGCGTCGGCGTGACGGTCGGGGTCGGCGTGGGCGTCGCGGATGGCGGCGTCGGAGTCGGAGTCGGCGTGGGAGACGGGGTCGGCGTCGGACCCGAGGGTGTCGGCGTTGGGGTCCGAGTCGGTGTCGGCGACGGACCGATCGGCGTCGGCGTGGCGGTCGGTGGAATCGGCGTTGGAGTCGGAGTGGACGTGGTGGTCGACGTCGGTGTCGGCGTCCGGGTCGGTGTTGCCGTCGGCGTCGGAGTCCGCGTGGGCGTCGGAGTTCGGGTCGGCGTCGGAGTCCGTGTGGGCGTCGAAGTCGGCGCTCCGGGCGGGCCGAGCGAGAAGTTCCGCGACGTGGTCCCGCCGTTCGACACGGTCACGGCAGCCGGAGCGGAGGTCGCGTATCCCGTCGCCGAAGCCGTCGCCGAATAACTTCCGGGCGGAAGGGGGCGCGAGTAGGCGCCGGACCCGTTCGTCGTCGTTTCGTAGGTCGCGCCGCCGGCCTCCACCATCACGATCCGCGCCCCGGGGATCGGCGCGGTCGTCACGGAGTCGGTGACCGTTCCCTGCAGTGTGCCGCGCGCCGGCGTCGCGCAGGACGGGAACCGGAACGACCCGATCCGCGTCTGCCAGCAGCGCGGCGAGTTGCCTGTGCAGCCGGGAAGGTTCGCCGAGTAGTACTCCGTCGTGTACCAGAACGTGCACTCGTCGGCCGGATCGACCGAGAGCATCGAGTAGTCGCCCCACCGCGACAGGGTGGAAGGCTGGATTCCACCGCCGGCCTGCAGGCTGGTTTCTCCCTGGGTGAGACCGTTCGGCGGGTCGCCCGCGAGCCGCCCGGCGTATCGGATCGAAGGAAACACCGAACCGGAGACGCTGTAGCCGACCGCGAGATCGCCCGAACCGTCCATGGCGGCGCTGCCCATCCAGCGGTGATTCGAGTCGGGGGCGAAGCTCGCCTGCTCGTTGACGGCGAAGGACCCGGAGGGGAGAGAACGGCGCAGCTCGTAATACCGCACGCCCGAGTGGTGACCGGTGTTCGACGTCGGCGGGGTGAAGTTCACGTCTACGGAATGCGTCGTCACCAGCGACTCGTGCGTTCCGAAGTTGCGGTATTGCAATCGGAACATCAGTCGGTCGGACAGAGAGTCGAGCCGGTTGCAGTTCGTGGCAGGCGAGGGCTGGGGAATGTCGTCCGCATCGTCCGAGGAGATTCCGCCCCCGCAGGCATTGTGGATGCTGATCTCCGTCATCGTGGGGTCGAACGACGCGACGGCGAGCGGGCTCTCCGGCCGCTCGGTGAAGGTCGACGCTCCCGGGTTGCCGAAGTCGGCGTGAAAGGAGAAGAGACGCAGACCGTCTTGCGGATCGCCGAACTCCGTCGCAGTGAAGTACGCGAAGACGTTCGGCGCGCCGGCGGGAGGTGGTGTCAAGCCGTCGACGTCGGACGGGAGCAATCCGCCGATCGTCGGATCGAGACCCTCCAGGTCGAAGTAGATGTAACCGGCGGATGGATCGCCCGCCAGCATCTTCGTCCGGTCGAGCGCGAAGACTCCCGCGCCCTGGAAGTCCGGGTTGAACTGGTTGTCGCTCATGTAATACGCGTCGGGCCAGACGCCGAATTTCGGATAGTCGTTGAACTTGCTGTTCGGCATCGTGAAGTCGTAGAGGAAATAGGCCCCGGTCGGATCGCCCGTCATCGAAAGGGCCACGCATTGGTGGGCCGGCGTGGCGTCGACGAACTGCGAGAGCAGCCAGCGGTCCGCGAGCGGGTCGTACAGCACGATCGGATCCCCGTCGTCGGTCGTCGCGCAGAGGCCTCCCAGGCTCGCGAAGACGGAGCTCATCGGCAGCGGACCGAGGAGCGAGTTCCCCGATTTGTCGTAGACGCGAAAGAGGAGGTTGACGGTCTGCACGTAGTGGTTCGGCCCGACGTCGCCGTTCGGGTCCGGCGGGATCACGTAGACGCCGAGGACGCTCGCGTTTTCCTGGTTGTTGACCCCCTCGAAGCTCACGAGCGGCGCGGGAATTGCCGCGGGGGGTGCCGTCGCCTGGACGACCGGGTCGGCGGTGTCGGGCCCTCGTCGGAGCTCGTGGCGGCGCACCGGCTCCCGCATGTCGCGGTTTCCCCGGAACGGGCGCGGCTGGACCCGGATCGTCGAGAGCACGGGCGAGACCGCAAAACCCCCAGCATGGCGCTCGATCGGGACGGCGCGCCGTTCGGCTCCCGTCGCGAGGCCCGAAAGCGCCGCGAGCACCGGGACGAGACAGAGAAAGCGCCTCTGCGCTGTCGGACGAAACGACATTTTTCTTCGATTGTACTTTACCCGACGGAATCCGACCGGAATGAGCCTTCCTGAGCTAAGCTGCTCTCGGGAGCTCACCTCGATGACCCAGGAACCCGGTGCCACCCTCGATCGCCTGATCGAGCTGCGGGTGTTCGGAAGAAAACCCGTGACCGACGTACCGCCGTACTCGACGAGCGACTCCGCGGCGGACACGGTGATCCGAGTGCTTGCCCGTCCCCCGCTGCGGTGGATGTGCCTCCAGAGCGGGCGGGAATGGACCTTTCACTGGCGCCGACCGATGGCGAACCCGGATCCCGATTCTTCGACGATCAGCCGCTACGTGACTTTGATCACAGTGACCGCACCGACGCGACCGCTGGCGATTTGCCGCGCGGCGCTGAAGTTCGTCGGACCGATCGGTGGAGACGCGGAGGTTGGCCCTAAACCGCAAAGCGCCTCAGACGAGCCGTCCCGCTCCGGTCCCGCCGAGAAGTCCGGCTGATTCCGTTCGGCGACTAGGACCGCGCTTCCGGCTCACGCTCGCGCGACGCGCGAACTCCCGCTGCCGGCGGTGGGAGAAAACGGCGGAACCAGTCGCGCGCGAGGCGGGCCACCTCCTCGAGCGCCCCCGGCTCTTCGAAGAGATGGGTCGCTCCGGGGATGATCTCGAGCTTCTTCTCGCAGCGGAGTCTCTCGAACGCCTCCTGGTTCATCTCGATCACCGGATCATCCCGCCCTCCGACGATCAGGAGCGTCGGCGCCCGCACGCGCGACAGAGAAGCGCCGGCCAGATCGGGCCTTCCGCCGCGCGAGACGACCGCGCGGACCGTATTCGGCCGCTGCGCCGCGGCGACGAGCGCCGCGCCCCCGCCGGTCGAGGCGCCGAACAACCCGATCGGGAGCGATCGGGTCTCCTCGTTC
>DASWDK010000015.1:0-18487 GCA_036395335.1 Thermoanaerobaculia bacterium | reverse complement strand
TGCGAGCGTGCGCTCGCAGGTCTTGGCGTCATGGCGGTATAGGTCGAAAAACTTCGGGTCGCGTTCGTTCGACTCCACCCAGAAGGCCGAGCGGTCGCCGCTCCAGCCGTCGAACTCCGCCTTGAGCTTCTCGCCGGGGGTCAGGTCCCGCTCCTTGCCGTCGAGCTCCCGCACGTAGAGGTGGTTCAGCTCGTTGCCGCCCTGGTCGCGCGTGTACAGGACCCGGTCGTCTGTCGGGAAGTACGAGACCGCGTAAGTCGTGTCGGTCGCCGACGCGGTCAGCGGAGTCGCCGCACCGCCGGAGATCGGCACGCTGTAGACGTTGAAGACTCCGGTCTGGTTCGAAGAAAAGAGGACGCGCTTCTCGTCGGAGGAGAAGGACGCGTCGCGCACGCCAGTCGTCGCGTAGAACTGCTCGATCGTGTACTGCTTCGACGGCCGGCGGACGACCGCCCTCGGGGCAGTGGCCGCGCCGAGGACGAGGACGGACGTAACAGCGAACGCGAGCGCGGTGGCGGACCTCCGCGCGATCATTTCGTGCCCCGCACGGCGGCCGGCGCCTCGGTGTCGTACCCGCCGTGGTAGTGCGCTTCCTCGGGTCGCTTGATCTGGGAGTGCGGCACGATGCGGCTGCGACGGATCCCCCGGAAGTCCTCCAGATTCTTCCACCCGCGCGAAGCGTTCTTCTCGAGGAATTCCTCCATCCCGCGGACCAGGTTTCGGATCACGTTCGGGCCCACCGCATGATCGAGCATCGCGGCCGTGCAGACCTGCACCGTCCCGCACCCGAGCAGGAAATAGTTCAGCGCGTGCGAAAACTCCGCGATGCCCCCGATGCCCGAGAACTCCTTGTCCGAAAAGGCGGCGGTCATCTGCGACATCTTCGCGAGCGAAAGCGGAAGGATCGCCGGCCCCCCGAGGCCGCCCGTCGAGACGTAGCCCTCGACGTTCATCTCGAACTCCAGCGTCTCGGGATCGATTACCGGCAGCGAGGTGAAGGTGTTCGAGGAGGAGATCGCGTCGGCGCCGCCGAGGAACGCGCCGCGCGCCTCGACCACGATGTCCGTCGTCGACGGAGTGAGCTTGGCCCACACCGGGACGCGGGCGATCTCCTTCACGGCCTGCGTGACGACCGAGATCAGCTCGTCGTCCTTGCCGATGTTCGATCCCATGTCGGGTCGGTCCATGTGTGGGCAGGAGAGGTTCAGCTCGAGGGCGTCGGCGCCGTCGTCCTGGCAGGCCTTCGCGAGCGTCTGCCAGTGGCGGAGCTCCTCGTCGGACCCGGAGCCTGCCATGATCGACGCGATCAGGATCTTCTCGGGGTGGGCCTTCTTGATTCGCGCGAGTCGGCCGATCCACCAGTCGAGCGGCTTGTCCGAGATGAGCTCCCAGTTCCAGGACGAATGCAGGGCGGTCCCGGTTTTCTTCTTCATCGAGATCTGCCCGGACGCCGGATCGGTGCGTAGGAAGTTCGTCTTGGGTCCTTTGACGTTGACGACCGGGTGCACGCCGATCGTCTTGGTCACGACGCCGGCCCAACCCGCGTCGAACGCCCGCAGGATGTTCGACTCCGACTCGGTCGGCGGCGCCGAGGAGAGCAGGAACGGGTTCTCGAAACGGATCCCGGTGAAGGTGACGGATAGGTCGGGCATGGAAACCTCCTGGCCGCTCAGCTCGCCCCGGCGGCTTCGAACGATTCGCGGAAGATCGCGAGCGCTTCGTCGACTTCGGAAGCGTTCACCGTCAGCGCCGGCGCGATTCGGAACGCGTTGCCTTCGAGGCCGCCCTTGCCGATCAGGAGACCGCGCTTGCGGGCCTCCTCGAAGATGCGGTTCGTCAGATCTTTCGCCGGGGTTCGGTTGCGCGTCATCTCGTCCTCGACGAGCTCGACCGCCTGCATGAGCCCCATTCCGCGGACGTCACCGAGGTTCTTCGGGAACCGGCGTTTCAGCTCCTCCAAGCCCGCGCGGAGACGGCGCCCCATCATTTCCGCGTTGGCGGGGAGGTTCTCTTCCTCGATGAACTGCACGGTGGCGTTTCCCGCGGCGCACGAGATGGGGTTTCCACCGAACGTCGAGATCGTGAGCGCCTTCAGCGACGCGGCGATCTCCGGCGTGCAGATCGTGACACCGAGCGGCAGTCCGTTCGCGATGCCCTTCGCCATCGTCATGATCTCGGGCTCGACTCCCCAGTGCTCGATGCCCCACATTTTCGTGCCGGTGCGGCCGAACCCGGTCTGCACTTCGTCGCAGATGAAGACGCCGCCGTACTTCCGGATGATTCCGACCGCCGCTTCGAAGTACTCCGGCGGGGGCGTGATGAACCCGCCGACGCCCTGGATCGGCTCCGCCAGGAACGCCGAGACGCGGCCGGTCGTCGTCGTCCGGATGATGTCTTCGATGTCGTTAGCGCACGCGATCCCGCAAGACGGATACTCGAGGTGCATCGGGCACCGGTAGCAGTACGGCGTCGGCGCGTGCTTGATGCCGGCGATTTTCGTCGGCAGCGGTCGCCAGGTCGACTGCGCGGTGAGAGACTGCGCCAGCGTCGATCGGCCCGAGTAACCGTGGCGAAGCGCGATCATCTCGGAACGGCCGGTGAAGAGCTCCGCCATCATCACCGCGGTCTCATCGGCTTCCGTCCCCGACGCCGTGAAGTAAATCTGCTTCAAATTGGCCGGCGTGATGCGCACGAGCCGCTCGGCGAGCTCGACGACAGGGAGCGTCGGGTAGAGCGTCGAGATGTGGGACAGGCGGTCGACCTGCGCTTTGATCGCCGCGTTGACCCTCTCGTTCGCGTGGCCGACCGAGACGGTCAGGATGCCGCCGAAGAAGTCGAGATATTCGTTTCCGTCGGCGTCCCGGACGCGCAAACCCTTTGCGTCCGTGACGACGATCGGCTCCTGGTAGTACTGAATGGTCGCCGGGAAGAGGAACTGCTTGTGCTTCTCGCGGACGGATTTCGTGAGGTCGGAGATGGGGCGCGTTTCCCGCACGGTTGTGCTCATGACCTCGGACTCCTTTTCAGGAATGATCCCGCTCCAGCTTTGCCGACGAACCTCCCCTTCTCGACGATCACTTTCCCGCGCGAGAGCACGGTCTCCGCGGCGCCGGTCACTTCCCGTCCCTCGTAAGGGTTGTAGTCCACTTTCATGTGGAGGGTCTTTGCCGACAGCTTCTGTTTCTTGTTCGGATCGAAGACGACCAGGTCGGCGTCGGACCCCGGCGCGACCGTTCCTTTCCTCGGGAAGAGGCCGAAGATCTTCGCGGGCGACGTCGAGGTCAGCTCGACGAAACGGTTGAGACCGATCTTCCCGGTGCGAACGCCTCCGTCGAAAACGAGGCTCATCCGGGTCTCGATGCCGGGCGCTCCGTTGGGAATCTTCGAGAAGTCGCCGCGGCCGAGCTCCTTTTGCTCCTTCATGCAGAAGGGGCAGTGGTCGGTGGAGACGGCCTGCAGGTCGCTCCCTGCGAGGCCGCGCCAGAGCCGGTCCTGCGTCTCTTTCGGTCGCAGCGGCGGGCTCATGACGTACTTCGCTCCGGAAAAGTCTGGCTCCTCGTAGTTGTCGTACGAGAGAAAGAGATATTGCGGGCAGGTCTCGGCATAGGCCGGGAGCCCGCGGTCGCGCGCTTCGGTCACCATTTCGAGAGCTTCGGCGGCCGAGAGGTGGACGATGTAAATCGGAACTCCCGCCATCTCCGCGAGCGCGATCGCACGGTAGGTCGCCTCACCTTCCGCGCGCGCGGGTCTCGTCAGCGCGTGGTATTTCGGCGCGGTCTTTCCCTCCGCGAGCGCTCTCTTCACCAGCACGTCGATTACGCCGCCGTTCTCGGCGTGCATGCAGATCGTGCCGCCGTTCTCCCGTGTGCGCAGCAGCGCTCGGAAAATCGAGCCGTCGTCGAGCATGAAGACGCCGGGGTACGCCATGAAGAGCTTGAAGGACGTCACTCCTTCGCGCACGAGGGCGTCCATTTCGCCTTCGACCGAGTCGGTGAGCTCGGTCACGATCATGTGAAAGCCGTAGTCGATCGCCGCCTTTCCCTCGGCTTTCTTCGTCCACGTGTCCAGCGCGTGACGCAGAGTCTGGCCGCGGTACTGGATCGCGAAGTCAACGACGGAGGTCGTCCCGCCGTGCGCCGCTGCGACCGTGCCGGACTCGAAGTCGTCGGCGGACGTGGTCCCGCCGAAAGGCATGTCGAGATGGGTATGCACGTCGATTCCTCCGGGAATGATGTACTTGCCGGAGGCGTCGATCGTCCGATCGACGGGGATTTGACCGCCTTCGGGGGTGAGACCCCCCGGCATTGCCACGGCAGCGATCTTCTCGTCTTCGATCAGAACGTCGCCGCGATACAGGTCGGTCGCGGTGACGACGGTGCCGCCGGAGAGCAGTGTTTTCAAGTCCCGAGCTCGGCCATCGGCTGGTAGGTCTCGGGCCGCCGGTCGCGGAAGAACTGCCAGACGCGCCGCACCTCCTCGATCATGTCGAGGTCCATCTCGGCCGTGATGAGCTCGTCCCTGTCCTCCGAGGCCACCGCGAGAAAGTTGCCTCGTGGATCGACGAAGTAGGACGACCCGTAGAAGCGGCCCAGGTTCCAGGGGGCTTCGACACCGACGCGGTTGCTGCAGGCCATGAAGTAGCCGTTCGCGACGGCGTGCGCCGGTTGCTCGAGCTTCCACAGGTACTGCGACAATCCGGCGACGGTGGCCGAAGGGTTGAACACGATCTCGGCTCCGTTCAGACCGAGGAGGCGGGCGCCCTCCGGAAAGTGCCGGTCGTAGCAGATGTAAACGCCGACCCTCGCGTAGCGCGTCTCGAAGACCGGATAACCGAGGTTGCCCGGCTTGAAGAAGTACTTCTCCCAGAATCCCGACGTGTGCGGGATGTGGTTCTTGCGATATTTCCCGAGATAGCGGCCGTCGGCGTCGTAGACGGCGGCGGTGTTGTAGTACACGCCCGCCTGCTCCCGCTCGTAAACGGGCACGACCATCGCCATCCGATATTTCTTCGCGTAATCGGCCATCCGCTCGGTGGTCGGTCCGGGCACCGGCTCGGCCATGTCGTACCAGTGCGGGTCCTGCGAGGGACAGAAATACGGGCCGTTGAATATTTCCTGCAGGCCGAGGATCTGGACGCCGTTTCTCCCCGCCTCGTCGATGAACGGGATGTGGCGCGCGATCGCGTCCTCCTTGACCTGTTCGATCGGGGTCGACGGGTCGGAGACCGGCGTCGCGCACTGGATCAGACCGCCGAGAACCTTACGGGGCATTTCTGACTCGGTCCGCGGCGGTCGCTTCGCGACCGGCGGACAGAGATTTTGAACGAGAGCTCAAAACCATCGCGAGATCACGACCTTCTTGTCCGTATAGAACTCGTACGCATCCCTCCCGTGCACTTTCAGGTCCCCGAAGAAGCTGTCTTTCGCGCCGCCGAACGGGAAATAGGCCATCGGGGCGGCGACGCCGATGTTCACGCCCACCATGGATGCCGACGCTTGGCGCGCGAACTCCCGCGCCGCTTTGCCGCTCGACGTGAAAATGGAGGTCGCGTTCGCATTGGGATGCGCGTGCATGACTTCGATCGCTTCGTCCAGGGTCTGGACCGGCGTGATCGAGGCGACCGGCCCGAAGATCTCCTCGTGGCCGATCGTCATGGCCGGCCGGACGTCGTCGAAGAGCGTGGGGCCCAGGAAGAACCCCTGCTCGTTTCCTGCGACCGAGACTTTCCGGCCGTCCACCACCAGCTTCGCTCCCTCGGCGACGCCCTTCTCGATGTAATCGAGCACCCGCTCGCGGTGCCGGGCACTAATGACAGGACCCATCGAAACGCCTTCCTCCGTTCCGTCGCCGACGCGGAGCGCTTTTGCCGACGCGGCCATCCGATCGCGCGCCTCGCCGTGAGCCGCTCCGACCGGGACGAGCACGCTGCCGGCGAGGCACCGTTCTCCGGCGCACCCGTAGAAGGACTCGATGATCACGTTGATCGACCGGTCCCAGTCGGCGTCGGGCATCACTACGACGAAGTTCTTCGCGCCGCCGAGCGCCTGAACGCGTTTGCCCGCGTGCGTCGCACGCCGCCAGACCGTCCGGGCGACCGGGGTCGATCCGACGAAGGACACCGCGCGGATCTCCGGATGGTCGCAGATGGCTTCGACGACCTCGCGGCCGCCGTTGACCAGGTTGACGACGCCCGGAGGCAGGTCGCACTTCTCCAGCAGCCGGAAGACGAGCCGCTGCGAGAGCGGCACCTGCTCGGATGGCTTGACGATGATCGTGTTTCCGGTCGCGACCGCGAAAGGGAGGAACCAGAGCGGCACCATGGCGGGAAAGTTGAACGGGGCAATCGCCGCGCAGACGCCCACCGGCTGCCGGATGACCTGGCAGTCGATGCCGGAGGAGATGTTCTCGAGCCCGTAACCCATCATGAGCGACGGACTGCCGCAGGCGACCTCGACGCACTCGATCGCGCGCCGGACGCTGCCCCGCGACTCGTCGATTGTCTTGCCGTGCTCGGTCGTGACCGTCCGCGCCAGCTCGTCGAAGTTCTGCTCCAGGAGATCCCGGAGCCGGAACAGCGCACGCGCTCGCACGACCGCGGGGGTGTCACGCCATCCCGGAAACGCCTTCTTCGCAAGGGCGACGGCCCCGTCGAGATCCTCAGCAGTCGAGAGCGGCGTTCGCGCGATGATCTCGCCGCGCGCGGGGTTGTAGACGTCCAGAAATTCGCGAGCCCGCGATTCGACCCAGCGGCCGCCGACGAAGTTGCGCAGGACTTCGGCCTCTTTCGAGGAGCGCGCTGCCGCCGAAGCGTAGCCCACAGCTGCGGAATCCGTCATGCGGACCTCCCTGCCTCCCTTGAGGAAAAGCGCAATACTAGTCCCGCCTCCTCGGGCCTCGCAAGCTCTTCACAGCGAGACTGTTGCAGCGGGCGCGGGCGCCGCGTGGCGAGAGAGAGCGCCCCATCGATGTGATAGTCTGGTCTCCGTTCTCGTTCCGCTCGCTTTGCCAGACCAGTTCTGACGAATTCCGAACGATAAGAAAACGGGAAAGCGCGGCGCGCTCGGCGGCGGTCGCGTTTGGGCAACGCCGGCAGCTGCTGGCCCGACCGGCAGGAGGAATTCTGATGAAACTGTACGTTGGCAACCTTTCCTATGCAACGACGGAGGACGACTTGCGCCAGCTCTTCGGCGCCTATGGCAGTCCGGACTCGGTCACGGTCATCTCCGACCGCGGGACGGGCCGCTCGAAGGGTTTCGGCTTCGTCGAGTACTCGAAGGACGACGAGGCACGGGCCGCTATGTCCGCGCTGAACGGCCGGGAAATCGATGGGCGCGCCCTGACGGTCTCCGAAGCGCGCCCCCGCACCGAACCGAGCGGAAACCGGGGCGGTGGCGGGTACGGAAGGGGCGGTCGCTACTGAAGCGCAGCAGGGACGAGATCGAGCTCCCGATGTGGAACTGGAAGGTCCGGATTCTGCCTTCCGACGAAGGCTCCTTCGAGTACAAGGCGACATTCTCCTTGTCCGGGGCCGAAGGGGACGGGGACGTCTCGGAGCGCGAGGTCCTGGAGCCCAAGTACCTCTACGGTCAGGGGGACCTCGCGGTCTTCCTGGAGGACCTCGGCGCGGGCGCGGGAGCGATCGGCGTTCTGCTCGACGAGCTGAACGACCGGCCGAACGCGGAAATCATCGTCGAGATCGGCGACGAGGCGCTGGAGCTGCTCTGGCCGGGTCGAGCTCAGCCATTTTGATGGGATCGGAAAGGCGAGAAATGCAACGAGAGAAGGACTGGACGAACATTCTGTTTCTGTCGTTGACCCCCGTGATCGGGGTGTTCGGCACTGCGGCTTACGCTGTGAGGTTCGGCGTCGAATGGTGGCAGCCCCTTCTCTTCCTCGTCTCTTACGTTCTCGTCGGTCTCTCGGTCACCGCCGGCTACCACCGTCTCTTCGCGCACAAAGGGTACGAGTCTCCTCCCGCGGTGCAGGCGTTCTTCCTCTTCTTCGGCGCCCTGGCTCTGCAGAATTCGGTGCTCAAGTGGGCATCCGACCACCGCACGCACCACAAGTACGTCGACAAGGATTGGGATCCGTACAGCATCAAGCGGGGTGGTCTCTCCGCCCACATCTTCTGGCTCTTTTACAAGGATCCGCCGGGACGGACTTTCGACAACGTGCCGGATCTGCTCAAGAACCGGCTCGTCATGCTGCAGTACCGATTCTCGTCCTGGATCGGCATCATTTTCGGTCTCGGTGCGCCGACGCTCGTGGGCGCGGCGTTCGGTCATCCGATCGGCGGGCTGCTCTGGGGCGGATTCCTGCGGATCGCGGTCATCCACCACACGACCTTCTTCGTCAACTCGATCGCTCACCTGTGGGGCAAGCGCCCGTACACGGACGAGAACTCCGCGCGCGACAACTGGCTTCTCGCGTTCGTGACGAACGGCGAGGGGTTTCACAACTTCCACCACCGGTTTCCCTCCGACTACCGCAACGGAATCCGATGGTTCGACTGGGACCCGACGAAGTGGCTCATCCGCGCTCTCGCAAGTCTTGGGCTCGCACGCGACCTTCGGGCGACGCCGCGGCCGGTCATCGAGAGAGCCCGGCTGAAGATGGCGGCTCTCGAGGTGCAGGCGCGGCTGCCCGGCGTTCCGTCGGAGATCCGGGAAGCCGTCCGGGTCCGCATTGAGAGCGCGGGACTGTTCCTGGAGCGCGCCGTCGCCCATTGGAATCGCGCGCACGAGAAGAAGCGGGAGTGGCTCGAGCAACGGGCTTCCTCTACCCGCGCGCGCAGCTGGAAGAAGAGCCTGCGCGCGCACCGAGGCTGCCTGGCTCGCGCGCGAGAGGAGTGGCGCGCCGCGATGCGAATCCTCGCCCGCGGTCCCGAAGCGGCCTGAGAAGACCGCGGGCTCGAGCGGTCGGGATCGCGCCTCGGACGTGAGAGCACCCGACCCTCTCCGCGCGATGCTCGAAGTCGCGCTGGCGGAGGCAAAGCTCGGACTGTCCGAAGGTGGCGTTCCGATCGGCGCGGCACTCTTCGACCGAGAAGGGACGCTTCTCTCCCGCGGGCACAACCGGCGGGTCCAGGAAAACGACCCTTCGGTCCACGGCGAAACCGACGCCTTCCGCAAGGCGGGGCGACAGCGCGGCTATCGCGACAAGACGATCGTGACGACGCTCGCGCCATGCTGGTACTGCAGCGGCCTCGTTCGGCAGTTCGGAATCGGCCGCGTGATCGTCGGCGAGTCGGTCAACTTCGCGGGGGGCGCCGGGTGGCTGCGGGAAAACGGCGTCGAAGTCGTGGATCTCTCATCGAGGGAATGCATCGAGATGCTCGGGCACTGGATCGCTGAGAACCCCGAGTTGTGGAACGAAGACATCGGCAAGTAGTCGACGCGCCGCCACTTTTTTGCCGTCGCCTGGCCCTTTATTTGCAGGCGACGGAACCGATTGAGCGGATATCCCCCTTCATTTTCTTGAGGATAGCTCGTTGGCAGCCGGGGAACGCCTCTTGCAGCTTCGGTCGTCATCTCCGAACGAGGAAGGTCAAATGGCCGAACGAAGAAATGCCGAGCGTCTGATCGTCCCTCCCGAGAGCTTGCAGCGAATTTCGATGCGCGACACGTCCGAAATAGTCGCCGATCCGCCGGAGGAACAGACTCAGCCAATGCGTCTATCTTTCTTGGCGCTGCTCGCCGAGCGAGATCCGGCGGTTCAGGCCCGGTTGAACCTGCGCCGGAAGCTGGCGCTCGAGTGCGAGCTGCCGGACGAAGACGAGCGACCAACCGATCCGATGCTGGAGTTAGACGAGCCCGCGTAAGGCCGGTCGAGAGTCACCGCGACGACGAGGGTGTCACCCCTCCAGCCGCCGCCAATCGAAGCTTCCGGGCCCTCGAACGCTGACGCAGGGCTCCCGCGGAGAAGTACTCAGGAGTGGCGTCGGCGTCGATGACCGCACCCCGCTTGACCGAGATCCGGTCGGGGATCTGGGCGTTCTTCCCGACCGCGGTGATACCCGGACCTTCGCCCGGTTTGGGTCTCTGACCGACCCGCGCCTTCTTTCCGATCCGTACCGACTTGTCCACGATCGCCCGGTCCACGCGCGCCCCGACCTCGACGACCGAGTCCGTCAGGATCACCGAATCGCGCACGATCGCCTCCGGTCCGATCCAGACGCCCGGCGAGAGCACGCTCCTCTCGATCCGCGCTCCGGGCGAGATCACGCAGCCGTCCGTGATCATGCTGTCCTTCACGATCGCTCCCTCCTGGATCGTGACGGGAGGCCGCTCTTCCGACTGCGTGTGCACGACCCAGGTTCGGTCGTTCAAGTCGACAGGCGGCCGATGCTTCAGCAAATCCATGTGCGTCTGCCAGTACGCTTCGACCGTTCCGACGTCCACCCAGTAACCCTGGAACGGGTAAGCGAATACCCGCATCCCGGTGCCCACCATGCGCGGCAGGATGTCCTTCCCGAAATCGTGCGAGGAGTCGCGCCTCTTTGCGTCGTCGGTGAGCATCTGCGCGAGCGTCCTCAGGCCGAAGACGTAGATTCCCATCGAGGCCAGAGTGCCGGGAGGGTCCGCCGGCTTCTCGACGAACTGCGTGACTCTCGAGTCGCCGTCGATCGCGAGGATCCCCATCCGGGTCGCCTCCTCGCGTGTCACGTTCAACGTTCCGATGGTGACGTCGGCGCTCCGTTCGAGGTGGAACGCGACGAGCGGCCCGTAGTTCATCTTGTAAATGTGGTCGCCCGCCAGCACGAGGACGAGGTCGGGCGTTCCGCGTTCGACGAACGAGATGTTCTGGTAGATCGCGTCAGCCGTACCGCGGTACCAGTCGGTGTCGAGCCGCCCCCGATAAGGCTGGTAGACGTGCACGCCTCCGGTGAAGCCGCGGTCGAGGTCCCAGGGCCGGCCGGCGCCGATGTGCTCGATGAGCGAGTGCGGCCGGTATTGCGTCAGGATCATGATGTCGAAGATCCCGGAGTTCACGCAGTTGGAGAGCGTGAAATCGATGATCCGGTACTTGCCGGCGAATGGAACCGCGGGCTTTGCGCGCCGGTCGGTCAGCACCCCCAGGCGCTGTCCCTCGCCACCCGCGAGGATGACGGCGCGGGTTCTCACCGGCGCCCCGTGCCCCCGCTCAGGCGGCGGAAGCTCCTCCGCGGCGATACCGCACCGCTTCGCGATAGAGCGTTTCGTATATCGCCGCAGACCGGTCCCACGAGAAGTCCTTCTCCATCCCGCGCCGCTCGAGCACGGTCCATTCTTCTCGTTGAGCGTACACCCGCAAGGCGCGCTCGAGCGCTTGAGCGAGCGAGCCGGGATCGTATCCGTCGAAGAGGAATCCCGTTCCGCCGGGATCGGCGACGTCGGTAATCGTGTCGGCCAGGCCGCCGGTTCGTCTCGCGATCGGGACCGCGCCGTAGCGCATGGCGATCATCTGGGTGAGGCCGCACGGCTCGTAACGGGACGGAATCAGAATCCCATCCGCGCCGCCATAGATCTTCCGCGAATAGGGTGGATCGAACCAGAGTCGGACGCTCGCTCGGCCGCGGAACTCGAGCTCGAGGTCGGCGAGCGCGCTCTCGATCGCGAAATCGCCGCTGCCGAGCACGACGAGCTGGCCTCCGGTGTCGAGCCAGCGCACGAGGGCGGGGAGCGCGATGTCGAATCCCTTCTGGGAGTCGAGCCGCGACACCATCCCCAGGAGAAAGGCGTTCTCGTCCGGCTCGAGTCCCGCCTCCTCCCGGAGCGCGGCCTTGTTCGCCGCGCGGCGTTCGAGCGTCCCCGCGTCGAAGCGCTCGCGCAATCCGTCGTCCGTCGCCGGATTCCAGGTCTCGGTGTCGATTCCGTTCAGCACTCCATGAAGCCGGTCCCTCCGTGCCGACAGCGCTCCTTCGAAACCGTATCCGCCCTCGGGAGTGAGAATCTCCCGCGCGTAAGTCGGGCTGACGGTCGTGAGCACGTCCGCGCTCGCCAGGCCGAGACCGAGCATCGAGTCGCGTGCCCAAACCGGCAGGAGCGCGAGCCCGTCGGTCGCCGCGAGGCCGTACTCCGCCAGGAACCGGCCTGCGCCGCGGCCGAAGTAGGGAAGGTTATGGATCGTGAACAGAGAGGCGGCGTCCCGGAAAAAGCGGTCGCTGCGTCCCGCTGTCGAAAGCCAGTAGGTGGCGGGACCGGTGTGCCAGTCGTTGGCGTGCACGACGTCGGGGCGGAAGCCGAGCTCCCGGCACCCCTCGAGCGCGGCAAGCGAAAAGAAAATGAACTTCGGGGCGTCCTCCTCGATCGAGCTGCCGTAGACGCGCCGCTCGGTCGGGATTGGAGGGCCGGTCAGGAGATAGACCGGGACTTCCCCGGAGTTCGTCTCCCAGAGCTGCGCCGGTTGCCGCCCGCCCGCGTGGGGAACTTCGAACCGGCCTTTCCGATCGGGGCGGAAGCCGGGCCAGTCGATCGCGCCGTAGCCGGGGATCGCAACTCGGACGTCGTGGCCGCGCGCGGCGACCGCTCGCGGAAGAGACCCCGCGACGTCTCCGAGGCCGCCGACCTTGACGAACGGAGCGGCCTCCGCCGCGAGGAACAGGACATTCAAGGATCCGAAATTATCAGTCCCGACTCCCGAGTCGCACCGACTGGCTTACAATTGTTCTCGGTTCATACATGGCACATTCAA
Source organism: Thermoanaerobaculia bacterium (assembly GCA_036395335.1). Classification (GTDB taxonomy): domain Bacteria; phylum Acidobacteriota; class Thermoanaerobaculia; order UBA5066; family Gp7-AA6; genus Gp7-AA6. The sequence goes on along the minus strand of DASWDK010000015.1, from coordinate 5,815 downwards.
AGTCGGTCGACCGCGCTGGGCTGGGTGTGTCGGCACACGTGTCACGGCGGGGCCTGCTGCGCGGCCTCTCGGCATCGGTTGTCGCCGCGCTCGTCTCGGGCAGCGTCTCCGCGCGCCCGAAACGTGCCGCCTTTCGGAAGACGGCGCCCGCGCGACGGGTCATCGTCGTCGGGGCCGGCGCGTTCGGCGCTTTCTCCGCGCTCTCGCTCCGCCGGCGGGGAGCGAAGGTAACGCTCGTCGACGCGTGGGGTCCGGGCAACTCGCGCGCGAGCTCGGGCGGCGAAACGCGCGTGATTCGCGCCGTTTACGGCCCGGACCGCATCTACGTCGAAATGGTCGCGCGGGCGTTCGAGCTGTGGAAGGACAACGAGCGGCGTTGGAATCGCAAGCTCTACCACAGGACCGGCGCGCTCTGGATGGTCACGGGACCGGACGAATTCGTGCGCGCCTCGCTTCCGCTGCTCTCCCAGCTCGGCTTCGCGTACGAGGAGCTCTCGCCGGGCGAGGCGCGCCGCCGGTGGCCACAGGTGGATTTCGAAGGAGTCCGCTGGGTCCTCCACGAGGAGCGAGCCGGGTACCTGCTCGCGCGGGCTTCCTGCGCCGCCGCCGTCGAAGGGTTCGTGCGCGAAGGGGGTAATTTCCGTGAGACCCGGGTCGAGCCGGGACCGTTGCTGTCGGGAGCGCTCGGGGGGCTGCGGACGGCGGACGGCTCCGCGCTGTCCGCCGAAGAGTACGTTTTTGCCTGCGGCCCCTGGCTGCCGAAGGTCTTCCCGGATCTCCTGGGACCGCTCATCGCCCCGACCCGCCAGGAAGTGTTCTTTTTTGGAACGCCTGCGGACGACCTCCGGTTCTCGGAGGGAACGATGCCCGTCTGGGTCGACATCGGTACGCGGCTCTTCTACGGAATCCCGGGGAACGAGCACCGCGGATTCAAGATCGCCGACGACACTCGCGGCGCACCATTCGATCCGACGAGCGGGGAACGGCTGGTCTCGCCGGAAGGACTTCGGACCGCGCGCGAATTCCTCGCCCGCCGATTTCCCGCGCTTAAGGATGCGCCGCTCGTCGAGTCCCGCGTCTGCCAGTACGAGAACACGCCCGATCATCGGTTCGTGATCGACCGGCATCCCGGCGCGAACAACGTCTGGATCGTCGGCGGCGGCTCGGGCCACGGTTTCAAGATGGGCCCCGCGGTCGGTGAACGCGTCGCGGATCTCGTTCTCGGAAAGCGCGACGTGGACCCGTTCTTCGGTCTCGCCCGCTTCGAGAAATCCGCGTCCCGCGCCGCGGCGGAGGTGGTCTCGTGACGCGGCTGTTGCGACCCCGGACAGCGGTCTCCGTCTTCGTTTTCCTGCTCACGCTGGGGATCGCGATCCCCGATTCGCCCGGCAGGACGCGGTCCTCCGCGGTCGCGGTGGCCACGACCCGCAGCTCCGGTGTTCTCGCAAATGCGGAGAAGGACTACTGGGCATTTCTCCAGAAGCGAAGCCTGGCGTTGCGGCTCCGGCTCGGCCTTCCGATCGAGGAGCTCCCCGATCTCTCGGAGGCCCGCGCCCGCGCCGACGCCCTGTACGCCGAGTCGCTTCTCCAGAAGCTTCGCGGACTCCGGGAGCTCGAGCTGTCGCACGAGGAGACCCTCTCGCTCGCGATGTTGCGCGAGGAAGCGCGGGATCTCGGCGAGTCGCAGCGCGACTACTGGCTCACGTTTCCGGTCACGCCTTACGCGTCGCCGCTGCGCGTGGTTCACCAGGTCTTCACGAGCTGGCAGTTCCGGAAACCGGAAGATCTCGAACAGTACGCGGTGCTTCTCACCCGATATGCGGGATTCATCCGACAGATGGAGGAGAAGCTCCGGGCGCAGGCGAAGCGAGGAATCCGTTTGCCGAAAGCGGAGACCGCGCTCGTCGCCGAGACCTACCGGGCCTCGATTGCGGAACCGAGGGAAAGCCTGTTCTTCGTCCTGCCCGAGCGCCTCGAAGGGGAGCCGGAGCAGGATCGGGCCCCGTTTGCCAGGCGCGTCGAAGCTCTGATCGCGTCGCGGATCAACCCGGCGCTCGATTCACTGGCCTCCTACGTAGCGGGGGAGTACGCCGCGAAGGCGCCCGTCACCGTCGGCCTCGGGCAGTACCCCGGAGGGAAGGCCTACTATCGGCGGCTCGTTCGTTCCCACACGACGCTCGACGTGACGCCGGAGGAAGTCCACCGCCTCGGGCTGGCGGAAGTCGAACGGCTGAACGGCGAGCTTGAGGAAGTGCGGGCGACGGTCGTTTTCGACGGCACCCTCGCGGAATTCCGCCGGCATCTCCGCACGGATCCCCGATTCGTTCCCGTGAGCCCCGACGAGATCGGTGAACGGCTGCTCGCGGCGCAGAAGCGCATCGAGACGAAGATCCCGCTCTACTTCGGGAAGACTCCTTCCGCCCCCGCCGGGATTCGCCGGCTTTCGCCGAACTTGGAAAGCGCCATGACCTACGGCTTCTACCAGGTACCGACCGCGTCGGACCCGCGCGGTTACTACTACTACAACGGCTCGTCGCTCGCGGACCGGTCGCTGCTCTCGGCCGCCGCGCTCGTCTACCACGAGCTCGTTCCGGGCCACCACTTCCAGCGCTCGCTGCAGAACGAGAACACCGACCTCCCGAGCTTCCGAAAGGAGGCGGCGTGGACGGCCTACACGGAAGGATGGGGCGAGTACGCCTCGTCGCTCGCCGGCGAAATGGGAATGTACGAAGATCCTTACGACCGGGCCGGCCGTCTCGTGATGGACGAGTTCCTCTCCGCGCGGCTCGTGGTGGACACCGGCATGAACGCACTCGGCTGGAGCCGGGCCCGAGCCATCGCCTACTTGAAGGAGAACACGCTCGAATCGGACGCGCAGATCGGGACCGAGACACTGCGCTATTCCTGCGACATTCCGGGGCAGGCTCTCGCGTACAAGATGGGTGCGGCAAAGATCCGCGAGCTGCGCACGCGGGCGGAGGGGGCGCTCGGCACGTCGTTCGACATCCGCCGCTTCCACGACGCCGTTCTCGGGTCCGGGCCGATGCCGATGGCCGTACTCGAGCGCCACGTCGACTGGTTCATCGAAGGCGAAAAGGGAAGGGCGGCAGTCGCCGCCAGCCGTTAGCGCGAAGCTCGTCGCGACCCGCGGTTCGAGACCTTCAGGAACATACGGATCCCCATACTCGAAAACCGGCCACTCACAGCCTCGGAGGCGAACATCCGTAGCTCGCGGACCACCCCCGCGGACTGAGTCCGACGTTTCGCGCGAATCTTGCGGGGCGAAACGGTGTGCTAGCATCCCGCGCCTCCACCAACCGCCCCTGAAGGAAAGTCGGGGAATGATCGGAACGAAGCTCGCGAATCGCTACGAGATCGTCGGAGAACTCGGTCGTGGCGGCATGGGTGTCGTCTATCGAGCGCGCGATCCGGTCTTGAGCCGCGAGGTCGCGGTCAAGGTCGTGCCGCCCGCGCTCTTGACGCCCCACTCGGAGGAGCGCTTCCAGCGCGAGGCGCAGGTCGTCGCGCAGATGGACCACCCCGCGATCGTCGCCATCTACGATCTCGGCCGGCACGAGGGGTCCCTCTTCTTTCTGATGCCCGTCGTGGCGGGCGTGAACCTGAGGCACTTCCTGCGCGAGCGGCCGCGGAGCCTGGGGGAAGTACTCGATATCGCCATTCAGGTCGCGGAAGCGCTCGATTACGCGCACGCGCATGGCGTGATCCACCGCGACATCAAGCCGGAAAACATCATGGTCTCCGAGGAGAAAGGCGCGGTCCGCGTCCGCGTCATGGACTTCGGACTCGCGCGGGCCGCAACGGAGAACCGGTTGACAAAGACTGGGACTCTCCTCGGCACGATCTCTTACCTCTCTCCAGAGCAGGTCGTCGCTCGGGACGTGGACGGGCGCTCGGACATCTATTCGCTCGGAACGGTGCTCTACGAGTGCCTCGCGAGCGAGCCGCCCTTCACGGGAGAGACCCAGACGATCCTCTACCGGATCGTTCATGAGATCCCGCGGACGCTGCGCTCTCTCGGAGCGGAAATCGGTGAAGAGCTCGACGACATCATCCAGCGGTGCCTGACAAAGGACCCCTCGAAGCGATACCAGCATGCGCAGGAGCTCGCGGAGGCGCTTCGGCGATACCAGTCGAAGCTCCATGAGACCGAGCGTTCCAAGTCGGTCATCCTCTCGACGATGATGACCGGCCAGCTCGAGCGGCCGACAGCGGCTCCGTTCGTGGGTCGCGAGAAGGAGATCGCCGAGCTTCAGCGCAGGCTGAACGCCGCGACGGATGGCGAGTGCCAGTTCGTGGTCGTCGCCGGAGCGCCGGGAATCGGAAAGACCCGGCTGCTCGAGGAGATCGAGAACCTGGCCAAGGCCCGCAAGATCCGGGTGCTCCACGGTCGTTTCGTCGAGCAGGACCGGTCGTTCTCATACCAGGGATTCTGCGAGGTCATCCAGGAATACTTCCGGTTGAAAGAGACCGGAAGCTCCGCCGGCGATCACCCGGACCTCTCCGACCTCGCGGCGGACCTGGTCTCGATCTTTCCAGTCCTCTCCGAGGTGAGCGAAATCCGCTCCGCGACGGCCGATTCGAAGCTGGCTGCGGTGAGCGAGCCGCGGAAGGCGGAAGACCGCACCTACATCTACGAGCTGCTCGCCCGAACGATCACCCGGCTGGCCGCCGGCAAGCCGCTTTTGCTGGTCTTCGAGAACCTTCACGGCGCCGAGATGTCGCTCGAAGCGCTGCGCTACGTGGTCCGCCGCCTCGGGCCGACTCCGACGTTGATCGCGGGGACCTACCGCCAGACCGAGGTGGACAAGCGTCACCCACTCGTCCAGATGCTCGAAGGCTTCCGTGACGATCGCCGGTTCGCTTCGCTCACCCTCGGTCCGTTCACCCCCTCGGAGCACCGCCTTTTCGTCGAATCCGTCGTCGGCAGCTCGCGTTTGACCGAGGGCCTCGCGAAGCGGCTCTTCGACGCGACCGAGGCGAACCCTTTCTTCACGAAAGAGCTCGTCCGTTCGCTCGTCGAGTCCGGAGGGATCGCGCGGGACGACACAGGGGCATGGAGTCTTTCCGGCGAAATGGCGATCTCCTCCGATGCCCTGCCCGCGACGATCCAGCAGACCGTCGAGAATCGAGTCGAGCGGCTTCCCGAGGAGATGCGCGAGGTCCTCTCGATTGCCTCCCTAATCGGAAAGTCATTCGAGTTCAAAGACCTCGAGCTGCTCGCGGAGGGAAAAGGCGACGTGGACGAGAGCGTCGAGCGGCTCGTCCGCGAGGGGCTGATCGAAGAGGAGCGCGAATCGCGGGGCGACCGGCTGACATTCTCGAGCGGAATCGTGCGCGACGTCCTCTACGGCGCGATCTCCCGGCGCAAGCGCAAGTCACTCCACCGCAAATACGCGGAGCAGCTCGAGAAACGTCACGCCGGCCGGCTCGACCGAATCTACCCGCAGCTCGTCCACCACTTCTCCGAGGGGGACGTGCCGGAGAAGACGGTCCGCTACGGGCTCGAGTTCGCGAGGAAGTCGCTCGAGTCGTTCAGTGCGGAAGAGGCCGTCATCGTCGTCAAAAAGGTGCTCGACTTCCTCGAGGACGAGGAGTGGGCAGGCGACCGCTCCGCCGAGGGAGACGCAAGGGCGCTCCTCGCCTCGGCGAACCGCCTGCTCGGGAACCTCGAGACCGCACTCCGCGAGGCGGAGCTGGCGGTGCGCGTCTTCGAGCGGGAGAAGAACGCTTCCGGCGCAGTCCGCGCGATCGTCCTCGCGGCGGAGACCGCCTGGCAGGGGCGAAAGGTCGAGGA
>DASWDK010000014.1:0-3604 GCA_036395335.1 Thermoanaerobaculia bacterium | reverse complement strand
GGGAGGTGGCCGTGCATCCGCCGGAATCCGACCTGATCTAAACAATGGATGGAACCCTCATGAAATACCGCATTTTCTCGTGCGTCGCATGGGGTGTTCTCGTCGGAGGGTGCGGGCCGGAAACGCTGAATGCGGCGCCGACTCCGACGCGGACCGTGGCCGCGATGCCGATGCCGACGCCGACTCCGGTCGCCTCCACTGCGAGCACGGCCCCGACCCCGGCCACGCCGCCGGTCATGCAGCCCGACGCTCCCCAAGGCACCGACGCCGAGCGCGACGCGGTCCTTGCCAAAGACGCGACGGAGATTTTTCAGGCGTTCAGCAACGCCGAGCCGAGGCTCACCGCGGACGGCGCGACGGTCGTCTTCGAGTCGAACCGCGACGGGCTGACGCAGCTTTACGCCTCGGATGCGAAGAAGACCGACAGCCCGGCGAAACGACTCGTCACCCTCGACGAGCGCACGGGCGCGTTCTCCATCACCCCGGATGGCAAGACCGTCGTCTTCGCTTCCGACAAAGGCGCCGACGAGAACTGGTCGATCTTCCGCGTCGGCGTCGACGGCTCGGGGCTCGCGAAGATCACCTCGGGCGAGACGATGCATCGCGACCCGCCCATCGTCGTGCGCGACGTCGAAGGGATGATCGCCTACAGCGCGCGGCCGAACAAAGAGAAGGCAGGACGCGTTTACCTGCAGTCGATGGCGCCCGGGAGCAAACCGAAGCTCGTCTACACCGACTCGGGTGCGTCGTTCCTCATCGACGTGACCAAGGACGGAAAGTACGGGCTGATGGGGCGAATCCAGTCACTCTCCGATTCGACGCTGCTGCTGGTCGACTTCGCCTCTGGAACGAGCAGGCCCGTTTGGCCCGCGAGCGGCGCGCCGGAGTACGTGAGCGATGCCGCGTTCTCTCCGGACGACGCCACGATCTACCTGTCGACGGACGGCGGCGGGGAAGAAGCCGACGTCATCGCCATCGGGCGCAACGACTTCAAAGAGAAGGCGCGCTACGTGGAGAAAGAGCCGGCCACCGCACGCATCGAGGGCCTGGCGGTGGCGAGAAAACAGGGCGATCGCATCGGCATCTACGTCGACGCGGGCAATCATGCCGAGCTGCGTCTTCTCGACGCGAAGACGCTGAAATCGGGACCGGCGGTGACCATGCCGCTCGGAAGTGGCTACGAGATCCACATGAGCGACGACGGCAAGTCGCTCCTCGCGAGTTGGTCGACGCCCGATCACCCGCGCGAGATCTACGCCATCGACACGAAGAGCGGCGCGTCCCATCCGCTGCGCAAAGACGTGCGGCCGACGGTGGCGAAGCTGCCGAAGCTCGCCGCGTCGATCAAAGAGATGAAGTCATTCGACGGGACGACGGTGCCGGTGAATCTGTATCTGCCGGAGCCGATGCTGAAAGGAAAGAAGCTGCCGACGATGGTCATCGTGCACGGCGGTCCTGCGTCGAGCTACAAGATCCGCTGGTCCATTTTAAATCGCTTCTTCTCGTCGCACGGCTGGGCAATCGTCGAGCCGAACGTGCGCGGCTCGACGGGGTTCGGGCGAAGGTACGAACAGGCGGACGACTACAAAAAGCGCATGGACGCCGTGCGCGACGTGGAAGAAGTCGGCAAGTGGGCGAGCGCGCAGCCGTGGACGGACACGGACAAGCTCATCATCCTCGGCGGAAGCTACGGCGGGTACATGACGCTGATGGGCGTGACGAACCATCCGAAACTGTGGAAGGCGGGGGTCGATCTCTTTGGCGTCTACAGCTGGCGCACGTTCATGGCGACGACCTCGGGCGTCATCCGCGACGTCTTCCAGAAAGAGGTCGGACCGGACGGCGAGGGTCCCTTCCTCGATTCGATTTCGCCGGCGGCGAAGATCGATCAGGTGGTCGCGCCGCTCTTCGTTTACGCCGGGGCGAACGATCCGCGCGTTCCGCGCAGCGAGAGCGACGCCATCGTGAAGAACCTGCGCGACCGGAAGATTCCCGTCGAGTATATGGTGGCGAACAACGAGGGGCACTCGCTCGATCACCAGGGGAACATCACGACCTTCCTCGCGCGCGCGCAGCGGTTCCTGGAGACGAACTTGCAAATCGCGCCGCCCACGCCGAAGGGGGAGAAGAAAGAGACGCCAAAGGGGGCGGAAAAGCCGCTTCCGCCGTCGACAACGGTGGAGATTCCCATTCCGAATTAGGCGAGGGATCTACTCGTCGTCCCTCTTTCACTCCTCGATCGCATACGCGAGATCGCGCACGGCCGCCTCGCTCGATGGCCGACGCGGACGAGGCTGAGATAGAGCCGGGGGATAGGAACTTCGATTTCGGGCGCCAAACCGGGTGACGGATGGCCGAGGCGTGGAGGGGGCTGTGGGTGGCACTGCCGGGGCGCGACCGGCAGTCTGAAGCTCACAGAAGGAGCCCTTCTTGATCAGATACCTGCGAGGCAAAGCGTGTAAGGGCTCGTCCGCCCAGGTGTCGGGCGATCCTTACACTCCGGCTGCAGGCAGCCGCGCAAGCCAAGTCGCCTCAGGTCGTTGGCCGGTGACAAGCTACCTTCAGTGCGGGAAAGGGGGAAGCCGACATCGTCTCTCTGGGAAGCTGGAAGGCTCCTCTGGGGATCTCTCCATCCTCCGTCGGACGGCTTTTCATCGGCGCCGCCTGCCTATCGCTTGAGCTCCGCGATGCGGATGGGTGCCTCGGTGACGTACGAGCAGAGCCCGTTTCGCAAGGCGGGCCTGGGCGCGGTCTCCAGGGCCGGAATGGAGGTCGCGCTCGGACTCGAGCGGGGCCTGTCGCGCAGGCTCGCCGCCCGGGCGACCGTGACGGAGCACATGTCCGCGCTCCGCGACCGGGCGGACACCGGGTTCTCGGTTCAACTCCGATATCAACCGTAACGACAAAGGACGTCGAACGCCCAGACCGTTAATCTCTTCCGCCGTCAGTTGCGCTGGGTGCACCGCCCTGTTGACGCGCGTTTTCGCAGCTTTCAGATCGCGCGACTGTCCCGAACCGCTCAATGGAATCAGGGAAGTAATTGGGAATCGAAGGCATAAGGCTGCTCATCGCCAATCGAGAGTTTCCGAAAATCGGGATGTCGAGGGTTGAGTAGGTAGTTGAACTCCGTCTGGACAATGGCGCTTGGAACGCGCAAGACAGGTTTGAGTTTCGCATCAAGCCATCCGTCGCCGACAGTCCAGAGTTCGGGTGGAGGAGGAGAAGCCATCCACCGCGCCGGCAGAGTTTTCGGATCGACGATCAGGACGAGATCTTGAGGGATATCGACCTCGAACAGAGAGAAGGCATTGACCAGGAGACTTCGGTCGTATCCCAGATGAGCCACGATCTCGAGCGTTGCCAGCGAGACACTCCCAGCGGCGTAAACGGCCGGCTGGCCGACCCGGGTCCAACCTCCGCCGTAGAGACGCGCGCCCTCGCCATCGAAGGCGGCTGCCGCGTATTTCTTCTTGACTATCCGCCAGGCAACCGGCACGTCAGGAGAACACGCCGTGCTCTGTGCGGCCGATCAGGCGCTCGACCTCGATGGCTCCGGGCTCAGTCTTTGTCATCGCCAACGGACTCACGAGGCCGAGCGCCGGGA
>DASWDK010000013.1:0-8969 GCA_036395335.1 Thermoanaerobaculia bacterium | reverse complement strand
GACTTCCGACGAGATCTCGACTCCCCGATTCATGGGACCGGGGTGCATGGCGATCGCAGACGGGCTCGCCCGAGCGAGACGCTCCGGGGTCAGTCCGTATCGGGCGAAGTACTCGCGCGCCGAAGGGAACAGAGAGCGGCTTTGCCGCTCGAGCTGCATGCGGAGCATCATCACGACGTCGGCGCCCTCTACCGCGCGGTCGAAGTCGGTCGTCACTCTCACGCCGAGCTCCTCGACGCGGGGAGGCAGGAGCGTCGGCGGCCCGCAGACGGTGACCTCGGACCCCATCCGGGTCAGCAGAAAAACGTTGGATCGCGCGACGCGGGAGTGCGCGATGTCGCCGGCGATGACGATCCGAAGCCCTTCGAGCCGCCCAAATCGCCGCCGGATCGTAAGCGCGTCCAAGAGCGCCTGCGTCGGGTGTTCGTGCGCTCCATCGCCGGCGTTGACGATCCCTGCTTCGAGATGCCTCGCGAGGAAGTGCGGAACGCCGGGCGAGGCGTGCCGGACGACGATCAGATCCGGCGACATCGCCTGGAGGTTCCGCGCGGTGTCGAGGAGGGACTCCCCCTTTTCGACGGAGGTGCCCTTGCCGCTGAAGTTCAGGGAGTCGGCCGAGAGCCACCTCTCCGCGGTCTCGAAGGAAAAGCGCGTCCGCGTGGAGGGCTCGAAGAACAGATTGACCACCATTCGCCCGCGCAACGCCGGTACCTTCTTGATCGGCCTCTCCGCGATCGACCGCATCGACTCGGCCGTGTCGAGAAGGAGCGTGATTTCCGACGGCTCGAGGTGCTCGATCCCGAGGAGGTCCTTCGACCGGAGGGCGGAGATCGTCTGGGGAACGGGTGTCAAATCGGCTCTCCCCCCGACACCCGACGAGCCACCGGAAACCTGCTTATGACCCCGGCCTCTCCAGGATCCAGACCTCGTCGGCGGCGTCGGTCTCGCGAAACATGACCTTGATGACCTCGCGCTGCGCCGTCGGGACGCTCTTGCCCACGTAGTTGGCCTCGATCGGGAATTCGCGGTGCCCCCGGTCGATCAGGACGGCCAGGCGGATGGCCCGCGGGCGGCCGAGATCGATGACCCCGTCGAGCGCCGCCCGGATGGTGCGGCCGGTGTAGAGAACATCGTCGCACAGGATGACGGCCCGGTCGTTCAGGTCGAACTCGATCTCGGTCTTCTTCAGGAGAGGTTGCGGCGCGACGGTCGACAGATCGTCACGGTAGAGAGTGATGTCCAGGGTCCCGACCGGAAACGGCGTTCCCACGAGGTCCGAGAGTCGCCCGGCGAGGCGAGTCGCGAGCGGAACGCCGCGCGTTCGAATCCCGACAAACGCGAGCCCGGCGAGGTCCTTCTGGCGCTCCGCGATCTCGTGCGCCATTCGGTCGATCATCCGGCCGATGCGCTCCGCGTCCAGGATCTTTGCCTTTTTGAGGAGGAGGGCTTCGGTCAAGTCCGCGCGAGTCTATGGGCTTGACGGCGAGGAAGCAACTCCGGACCACGTCTGTCCGCCGTTCGCGAAGCGAACGCCGCGGACTCCAGTCCGCTACAATCGCGCACAACGGCGAGGAACTCCCATGGTCTTCTACAACGCGTCGACCCGCGAGCTGACGGCGAAGATTGTGTACTACGGGCCGGGGCTCGGCGGAAAGACGACGAACCTCCAGGTGCTGCACCGGCGCCTGGACCCGGGAACCGCCGGTGAGCTTCTCGCACTCTCGACGGAGACCGACCGCACGATCTACTTCGATCTCCTGCCCGTCGAGCTCGGCGACATCAAGGGCTACAGGATCCGCTTCCAGCTCGCGACCGTTCCGGGTCAGACGGCGTTCAACGAGACCCGGCGGATCGTGCTCAAGGGCGCCGACGGGATCGTGTTCGTCGCCGACTCGCAGTGGACGATGCTGCCGAAGAACCTCGAGAGCTGGCAGAGCCTGAAGGACAACCTTTTCGCGAACGGAGTCGCCGTCGAGACGATCCCGATCGTGATCCAGTACAACAAGCGGGATCTGCCCGACATCCTGTCGGTCGAAGCGATGCAGGAGGCGCTGGGTTTCTCGTCGTACGCACACGTCGAGGCCGTGGCGAGCGAGGCACACGGCGTGACGGAAACGTTCAAGCTGATCTCGAAGCTCACCTTCCTGGACCTGCTCCGGCGCCTCCAGGGGCGATCGCCGTCGGAGGCCGCCGGCGCGGTGATGGCGGGAAACCCGGAGCCCGCCGGAGAGCCAGCAGCTCCGCTCACGGAATCCCCCGACCGCCGTCCGCCACTGACCCTCGTTCGCTCGGCTCCGGAGACGACCAAAACCGAACCGGCGAGGGAGAGAGCAGCTCCGGAGGCTTCCGCCGCTCCGGATTCCGAGCCGCTCGAGCCGCCCTTCGCGGAGGCGGTCGAGGCAGCCTCCGCCCCGGCTCTCGCGGAGCTCGAAGACAAGGTGCGCGCTCTGGGAAAACGGCTCGAGGAGCAGGCGCTCGCCGGCGAGTCCTCGGCCGCGAGGTCGAGCGAGCGAATCGGCGAAGCGCAGGAAGCGTTCGGGCGAGAGCTCGCGGCGTTCGAGCGCCGGATGGAGGAGCGTCTCCGGGCGCTCGAAGACCGCTTCGACGCCGAGGCGTCCCGCGGCCGCGGCGCCGACGAGAGCCTCTTCGAGGAGTTCGGACGGCTGCGGGAGAGGGCCGAGCGGTTGGACGAGCAAACGTCGGCCTTCGCACGGGATCTCGAGGAGCTCCAGCGCACGCTCTCCGAGAAAGTGGCGCAGGCGCGCCGGGAGCCGGAAGAGTTGAAGCTCCAGCTGGCGCCGCTTTTAGAAGAGCAGGTGCGCCGCGAAGCCGACGAGAACTGGACGGCGGAGATCGAGCGGCTCCGCCAGGCGCTGGCGGAGTCGCTCGAAGACCTGTCGGAGAGAGTTCGGAAGGCAGTGCGAGGCTAGGTCTTCTTTCCTCTTCCAGGCCGCCTCACGGCCGACGAACGCTTCCGAGGCTGCCCGCCCCGGCCATATGGCGCCGCCGGTTCGCGCACCTCCGCCGCCAGTTCCGCCGGCGTCCTTCCCTCCCGCAGCTCACGCGTCACGCGCTCGGCGAGATAGACCTTCATCAACGACTGATAGGGAGTATCAAGTCGGTTGGCCAGGACCTTCAGGTCCGCCAGCAGACTCTCCGGCAGCCGCAGTGAGATGGTGCGGGTCGAGGGCTGGAGATTCAGAAAAACCACACGCTTCGCCCGCGACCAGTCGAGGTAGTCCCCCGATTCATCTCTCGCCCAGAACTCGCGCTCCGCGTCCTCATCGCGGAATTTCGGGATCGATTTAGGTCTCTTCATTCCTCGCGTATTCCCTTTGCTCTTTTCGATTCATGTCACGCGCGGAGATCACACGGATGCGATCTCCCCGGAAGGTGAAAGCGATCGACAGGTGTCGTCCCAGGGCAGTTTGACCGAGGACAACGAATCTCTCCTCTCGGGAGCCCGGTCTGTTTCGGGCGGGAACCACGACGGGCCCCCGGAAGAAGACTTCTTCACACTCGGTGAATCGCACGGCGTGCTTGATCCAGTTCTTGTCGACGTTTCCCGCGTCCCAATCGAACCCGACCGCTTCCCGCAGTCGCCGGGAGAGATCGGCCTCCACGGTATGTATATTACATCAATCTACAGATAACGGGCCAACCTCGTCACCGTTCTCCCGGCTCCGTCACCAGGGTCGCCAAGAACCGTTCGTCGTCGCGCCAGTCGGCGCGCACCTTCACGTTCAAATCCAGAAAGTACCGGCCGCCCGACCGCTCCTCCAGCTCCTCACGTGCCGCCGTGCCGATCTCCCGGATCATCGATCCGCCGCGCCCGATCACGATCGCCTTCTGCCCCTCGCGCTCGACGACGATGGAGGCGTATACGACCGTGACGTCCCGCTCCTCGTCGTGGGTCATCCGCTCGACCACTACGGCGGAGGCAAACGGAAGCTCCTGGCGAGTGCGCTCCAGCAGCTTCTCGCGAATGACCTCCGCCACCCACTCCGCTTCCGATGTCGAGGAGACGAAGTCCTCGGGATAAGCTGCCTCCCGCTCGGGAAGATTCGCGGCCAAAAGGCCCGCCAGTCGGTCGACGCCGTCTCCGGTTTTCGCGGAGATCGGGACGATCTCGCGGAAGTCGTGCCGACGCGAGAAGTCCGCGATCATCGGAAGGAGTCGCTCCTTGGCGACCCGGTCGATCTTGTTCAGCGCCAGGATCGCCGGCGTGCCCGAGCGCGCGAGGATTTCGAGAACGCGCCCTTCTCTTTCGCTCTGCCCGGCGTCGACGACTAAGAGGACGAGGTCGGCGGTCGAGAGGGCTTCCGTCGCGTCGCGCACCATCGCGGCGTTCATGCGGTGATCGGGGCGATGGATGCCGGGCGTGTCCACGAGCGCAATTTCAACGTCCGGCCTCCGGGCGACGCCGAGAATGCGCTTTCTCGTCGTCTGCGGCTTGTCCGAAACGATGGCGACTTTCTCGCCGACGAGGCGGTTCACGAGAGTGGACTTGCCGACGTTCGGCCGTCCGACGACCGCGACTTCGCCGGAACGAAATCCCTTCAAGACTCGTGTTGAACCGGGACGGCGACCGGCTCGATGCGGACGCGGTGCACGCGGCGACGGTCGGCCTCCTCGACCGTGAACAAGAGGTCCGCCTCCCGGTGGCTCTCGCCCGGCCGCGGGATGTGACCGAGGCGCGCGGCGAGGAAACCGCCGAGAGTGGTGAACTCTTCCTCCTCGGGCCCGCGGCCGAAGAGCTCCTGGACTTTCGCGATGTTCACCTTGCCGGAGACCGAATACGACTGCTCGCCCGCCCGCGAGACCTCTTCCCGCTCGTCCTCGTGCTCGTCGGAGATCTCTCCGACGATTTCCTCGAGAAGGTCCTCCACCGTGACGAGCCCGGAGACCCCACCGTACTCGTCCACCACGATCGCCATCCAGAGGTGGCGCCGCTGGAACTCGCGCAGGAGCTCCGAGACTTTCTTGGTCTCCGGAACGAAATAAGCCTCGCGCACGAGCTCGGCGATCGGGCGAGAGCCTCCTGCGCGGATCGACTGAAGCGTGTCCTTCACGTGCACGATGCCGACGACCGTGTCGATCGAGCCGCGTACGACCGGGATCCGCGAGTACTTCGACTCGACGAAGAGGTCCGCAAGCACGGTCAGCGAGGAGGCCACGTCGATCCAGACGATGTCGGTGCGGGGAGTCATGACTTCCCGCACCCGCGTGTCACCGAAGTCCACGATCGAGAGAAGGAGCTTTTCCTCTTCCTTCTCGAGGATTCCCTCCTGCCGGCCGACGTCGATGTAAGCCTGCACCTCCTGGTCCGTGGCCTCGGTCTCGATCTTCGGGGCGGCGCGAGCATTGAAGATCTTCCGAACCGGGATCGCGAGGGGCAGGAGCAACCAGGAGGCCGCGGTCACGACCGGGAGAAGGCGCGCCACGGTCCTTTCCGGATCGGCGGCTCCTCCCAGCTTCAGGAGCGCGACCTCGGAGACCAGCCACCCCGCGAGAAAAACGGCGCCGCCCCACGCCCACGCGGGCTCGACCCCGAACCTCTGGAAGCCCGACACGACGGTCAGAAGCCCGGCGAGCAGCAGGATCTGAACGAGGACCTTCGTCGTCGTGCGGATGATCTCGATCTCGCCCGGCCCGGAGAGGATTCGCGCGCGCTCCGGGTGCTCCTCGAGAAGTCCCCGCAGTTTGATCGACGAAAGGCGGTCGAGCGCGAGCGCGAAGCTCTCGAAGAGGAGAAACGCGAGATAACAGAAGGCCGAGGCGAGAAACGGGATCATCTCGCCCGGCTCCGGGTACCCGGTGTCCCGGGTCCTGGGTGTAACTCCGCGATGCCGAGGCGCTTCCTCAAGCGCGCCTCGAGCGCTTCCATCTCTCCCTGGTCGGTCTCGTGGTCGTAGCCCAGGAGATGCAGATATCCGTGCAGTAGCAGCCGGTCCATCTCGCGGGAGGGTCTCTCACGCCGCCGACGCGCCTGCCGCGTCGCGTAAGGCACCGAGATCACGATGTCCCCCAGGAACCGCGAGCCCGCTTCCCCCGCGGGAAACGCCAGGACGTCGGTGGGCCGATTCCGGCGGCGCCAGCGGCGGTTGAGGTCCGCCATCCGGCGGTCGCCGCAGAAGTAGACCGAGACTTCACGCCTCCCGGCGCCGAGCGCGACGGCCGCGCGGCCCAGGACGCGTCGAACCCGTTTGCGTGGTGGCGAGCCCGAAGCGCTCGAACGCATCTCGATTTCCATTTCCGCATTCTCTCGCCGGGACCGCCCGAAGGAGGCTCCACGGCGATTACGCCGGCCGCGGTCCCGGAGAGCGCGCAGCCGCTCCGGTCGCCGCAGGCGCCGGCGGCGGCTCCGTCTTGCGCCGCGTTCGTTCCGGATTGAAGTCGAAGCCCGGATAGTCGATCCGGTGGTGAAAGATCGTCGTCACGGTCTTCTCGAGCGCGTCCACGATCAGGGCGAGATCGCGCATCGTCAGGTCGCATTCGTCGAACTGACCGTCGCGCAGACAATCGTCGACGATCGTCTGGATCATCGCCCGGATCTTCGGCTGCGTCGGTTCCAAGATCGTCCGGGAAGCCGCCTCGACGGCGTCGGCAATCATGAGGATCGCCGTGATCCGCGTCCCGGGCTTCGGTCCCGGGTGGCGGTATTCCATCTCGGGCACGGCGCTCGCGCCCGGCTCCGATTTCGTCAGCGCCTTCTGGTAGAAGTACCGGATCAGCTTCGTCCCGTGGTGCTCCCGGATCGCGGCGACGATCGGCTCCGGAAGCCTCGCCTTCTTCGCCATCTCGACGCCTTCCTTGACGTGTGCCTCGATGATCAACGCGCTCATCGAAGGCTCGAGACGGTCATGACGGTTGAAACCTTTCGACTGGTTCTCGATGAAGTAGACGGGCATCTTGGTCTTGCCGATGTCGTGGTAGTAGCCCGAGACCCGCGCGAGCAGAGCGTCCGCGCCGACGGCTTCGGCCGCCGCCTCGGCGAGATGGCCGACCATCAGGGAGTGCTGGTACGTCCCGGGCGCTTCGAGTGCCAGGTTGCGCAACAGGGGAAGGTTCTGGTTGGAGAGCTCGAGCAGCCGGATGTCAGTCGTGACGTGAAAGAAGTGCTCGAAGACCGGCAGAAACAGCCCGACCGTCGCCGAGACGAGCAGGCCTCCAACGAGCCCGCCCAAGACGTCCAACGCAAAGGTCCATCGGACCGGCTCGGCGTTCAAAAGTTGAATGGCTGTAATCGAGATCAGGTTCGCCGCCGCGACGAATCCTCCCATGGCGAGCAGCACGGTTCGCGCCCGCATCCTGCCCGCTGCGAAGATTCCCGCGAGCGAGCCGACGAGCGCGAAGAGCGCGAAGGGGAAGCTCTGACCCATGAGCACGCCGGCCCCGACCGCGTTCGCCGCCGCGAAGAGGAGCGCGGGGCCCATCCCCGACACGAGTCCCGCGACGATCGGACCCGCCGCGAACGGAAGGGCGTAATACGTCGCCGCCGCCGTCGCGGGACCCTCGAAGCTCGACGAGAAACCCTGCGCAAGCACGAAAGATCCGCGCATCAGGAGCGCGAAGAGAATGCCCGCCGAAACGACCGACGCGTAGATCGTGTCGGCTGGACGTTCCCGTTTGCGGCGGATGTAGCGGCGGGCGTCGAGCCAGAAGACCGTCGCCGCGAGGGATTGAAGAATGAGAATCCCGGCGACCTTGAACCAGGAGGACGGATCGGAGACCGATGCGCGAACGGCGGCCACCCACAGAGAAGTGCGCGGGGTGATCTCGTCCCCGGCGCGGACGATGACCTTTCCGCGCGGGATCTTCGTAAAGACGCTTTCGACGCCGCGCGAAGCTTCTTCCCGTCGTTGAGCCGTCATGGTCGAGTTGAACGTGAGACTCGGCCGGAGCGAGGCGGCCAGGAAGGCGGCGACCTCCGCCCGCTCCGATTCCCGAAGCGCGCTCTCCGCGAGCCGCATGGACACCTCGGACTTCGTCTCCGAGCCGTACTCGATGGCGACCGGAGTGTCGCGCCGCCGATGCTCGCGTCCGGTCGAGGTGTCGCGAAGGAGAATACCGCCCCGCTGCTCGACGAAGAGCTCCCGGTTGTCCACGATACCGTTGCGGTAGAGATCGAGTCCGATCGCAACCAGCCGGTCCTCGAGAGTCGCAGAAAACCCGAGGCGGGCGAGCGCCGACAGTGCCTCGTCGCCGATCGGAAGATGGAACGCGTCGCGGACCTCCTGTGAGACTTCGCGCAAACCGCTCCGCCCGAGAGCGACGCGCGCACGCACGAACGACTCTCGGAGCTCCTTCTCGAAGCGAGACGGGGCGGCGGCGTCGAAGTCGTAGACGGGAAGGACTTCCGCCGCTGCCTCCGATCGGCGGCGCGAGGTCGCCTCCGGGTCGGACACGATCAGGTCGCGCGGGGCGACGACGTCCCTCGTGGCGATGGAGCCGGGACGGACCGGCGCTTTTCGGAAGGTCAGCGTCGGAGCGAAGGAGAACGTCGTGACGAGGACGTACAGGACGCCCCAGAACCACGGCCGCAGAGACGGCCGGTGCACCGGCTCGGCTCCGGTCTCCCGGGCGAGGCCACGACGGCGCCGAAAGGTCTTCATGGGGTCAGGTCTCCACTTGCCACATCGGGGGTCAGGTCTCCGCTTGCCACTTTGCTCAAAGCGGCAAGACGAGTCGGACTCAACGACCGACCGAGGCGATTCGTGAAGACCTGACCCCGCATGGTTTGAAGCGAATCAACGGCCGGAAGCCGGACGCGGAATTGCCGACTCGCGCTCCCGGTCGAGAGCGTCGTAGGCCGAGATGATCGACTGCACCAGCGGGTGTCGCACGACATCGCGCTCGTCGAAGATGACGAACCGGATGCCTTCGATCCGGGAAAGGATCTGGTGCGCTTCCCGAAGTCCGGACGTCTTGCCCTGAGGCAGGTCCACCTGCGTGATGTCGCCGGTGAC
>DASWDK010000012.1:0-3865 GCA_036395335.1 Thermoanaerobaculia bacterium | reverse complement strand
GGACCGGATACTAGCCGTTCACCCCGGCAGACTGAACTCCCTGCGGAGCGAGTCGCCGTCCTCATCCAGCTTCGGTGGAACGCGGACCGGCGCCGTGCGGTCGTCGAGCCGGATCGGAGACGCGAGGTCGCCGAGCAGCATCGTGCAGAACGGTCCGGCGAGAACCCGGGAGAGGTCGAGAACCAGCAGGCCCGCGAGCGGGCCGTCGCCGTTCAATCTCTTGCCGGTCTCCAGCCGAGAGGTCCCGGCAGGAAGTGAAAGAGCCCGAGCGACGACACCGAGACGCCTTCGACTTTTCGTGAGATTCCCCAGTACTGATCCGCCCCCCAGAGAAAGTCCGCCGGAGGATCGGCGGCGAGGAGGCGATGGACCTCGCGGTAGAGCGTGAGCCGTCGGGCTGCGTCCGTCTCTCGACGGGCGGCTTCCATCGAGCGATCCGCTTCGAGGTTCCGGTAGAAGCCGGCGTTCTGTCCGCGCGGAGGCGCCTGGCTCGAGTGGAAGAACGGATAGGGATCCGGGTTCGGCGGCAGGAAGACCCGGGCGGTAATCTGCGCCTCGAACTCTCCCGCATCGCCGCGCTCGGAGTAGGCCGCCCACTCGAGCGGCCGTAACGCGAGAACGACGCCGACTTTCGCATAAGACGAGCGGAGAATTTCGGCGAGCGCGTTGTAGACCGACCGGCCGGAAGGATAGAGAAGCTCGAGCGACGCCTTCCGGCCGCCCCGCATCCGGGTCCCGCCCGACCCCGCCCGCCAGCCAGCTTCGTCGAGAAGCCGCGCGGCGAGGCCGGGATCGTACGGGGCCGGGCGCACCGTCGGATCGTTCTCGGGAGCGCCGGGAAGATAAGGTCCGGAGACGAGCGCCGCGCCGTCGGGAGGATAGAGCCGGCGCGCCGCGTCTTCCCTCGGCCAGCAGTGAGCCAGAGCCGTCCGGACGCGCGGATCGGCGAGAAAGGGGTGACGCACGTTCCAGAGAACGTACGCCTGGATCGGCTGCGGCACTTTCAGGATCCGGTTGCGTGCCAGAAAATCGCGCGAAGACCTCGCCGCGGCGACCTGATCCCGGCTGATCCGGAACTCGTCCAAATCTCCGCGAGTCCCCGCGCGAAAACGGACGGTCGGATCCGGAATCACGCGGAAAACCATCCTTCGGAACGGGACTCTCGTCTCCGCGGCGTCCTCGCGCCCGACGAGGGCGATCGTCTGGTTGGTGACCCACCGCTCGAGGCGGTACGGGCCGCTTCCGGACGGGCGCCGGTCCAGGTCCGCCGGCGATTTCGCGGCCGAGTAAGCGGCGCGCGAGACGATCGGCAGGTTGAAGGCCACCAGCCGCTCGGCATAGGACGCGCGGAATCGGACGCGAACCGTCGACGGACCGGGAGTCTCGATCGCGACCACGTCGGAGAACGAGTCGCGGTAGTTGAACGCCGGCACCTTCGGATCGCGGATGCGCTCGAGCGTGAACAGGACGTCTTCCGAGGTCACGGGCGACCCGTCCTCCCACTGCGCGCCGGGATCGAGCCGGAACTCGTACGCAAGCCCGTCAGGAGAGACGGCCCAGGATACGGCGAGAGCCGGCATCGGCCGGCGTTCGACGTCGAGCCCGAGGAGCGGGCGAAACATCATTTCTTCGACGAAGATGCCATTCTCCTCGGTCGTCGTGATCGGATCGAGCGTCGCCGGGTCGCCTTCGAGATGCCGGTAGAGAACGTCCTTCGGAGCACGGCGCGGAGCGCGCGGGGCACAGCCCGCGAGCGCGCAGACCGCGAGCAGAGCGGCGGCGCTTGCGAGCGATCGCTTCATGGAACGAGCTTCGACAGAATAGCATCACCGTCCGTGGCGAGCGTCGTCTTCGACATCGAGACCGTCGGCGTTTCCTGGGATTCGCTCGACGATGGGCAACGCACCTACTTGACGAAGTACGTCCGCAACGAAGACGAGCGCGCCAAGGTTCCTGATCTTCTTTCGCTGTGGCCGCTGACCGGGAGAATCGTCGTCCTCGGGATGGTGAACCCGGACTCGGGGCGCGGCCGCGTCTGGTACGAAAAGACCGACGGCCGGCTCGAGGAGACCTCCTCCGACGGACTATTTACCTTTGTGGGTGACACGGAGCCGGCGTTCCTCGCCGAGTTCTGGAGCGCGATCGTCCGCTTCGACCGCTTCGTTTCGTTCAACGGGCGCTGCTTCGACGGGCCGTTCCTGATGCTGAGGAGCGCCGCGCTCGGCATCCGCGTCACGAAGAACCTGTGCGGTTACCGGTACGCGATCAAGCCGCACACCGACCTGCTCGACGTCCTCTCTTTCTTCGGCGCGTCGCGCAAGTGGAACCTCGATTTCGCCTGCAAGGTCTTCGGCGTCGAGAGCCCGAAGGAGCACGGCTTGGACGGCTATGCGGTCGGCCACTATTACCGGGAGAACCGCCTCCGGGAGATTGCGCTGTATTGCCGCCGGGACGTGGAGGCGACCGCGCGACTTTTCCAGAAGCTCGACAAGACACTCCTTCCGGCGCTCGAAGACACGCGTCTCTGAGGAAGCGGCCGAAGAGCGGCTTTCTGCTATCCTTTTCTCATTCCGGACCAATCCCACGTAGAGGCGAGAGGTATGGGCCGAAAACCGGCCGAACAGAGAATCTCGGATCGTGTCCCGATCGGCGCGCCGACGACGATCCGATGGGGTGAGCAAGAGTTGTCAGGCTTCCTCGAGCTCCTGAATCTCGCGGGAGGCTACGTCGCCACCCCGCGGGTGCCGGAGCTGGGCGAGTACATCGACTTGAACTTTTCCCTTCCGGGCGATCGCCGGACCTTCAAGGTGCGCGGAAGCGTGGTCTTCGTCGGTGACTCGGCCCTGGCGCGGACGACCGGATTCGGCGCCCGTTTCGAACGTCCACCGGCCGCGCTCCTGGACGCGATCAAGAACCTGAACCGGGGTCACTGAGCTCGATCTCGGTTTTCCCGTTCTAGGGCAGACGCGAAGAGCTGACGAACATTCGCAGGCGCCGGAAAGCCCGCACTTCGTTTCGGTCGGCAGGCAGCTCGAAGCCTTCGTCGCGGGCGCGGCTCATCGCGTCGTCCAGGCGGTGTCCCCGCCCGTTCGAGCGGGCGCGATCGAGCGCCCACCGGGAGTCGGCGGCCGAGCATCCGGTTGTCTTGCACAGACACGCGATTGGATCGGGAAGATCCTCATGAACTTTTTCGGCCGCGCGGCTGATCCGGAGCAGAGCTTTCACGCGCTGATATCCGAACCAAAGATGCTTTGCCATGAGAGTTGCATCGGACGCGCGGCCGCTCTCTTTGCCGAGAAGATGGGCATGGAGGGCGCGAAGCTGGCTCGCGGCGGACTCGCACCCATCCCGGCTCGATTTCCAGGCGAGCTGGTGAATCCGGTCGCGCACGCGCCAGGAGTGGAGAAGAGAGACCGGAAGAATCCAGAACGCTGCCCAGAGCGGCCAGTCCTCGGCGACGTCCGCCAGAGAGAGCTGAAGCATGCGCTCCGCGCGAATCTCTTCGGACAGGATCCGCTCCCAGGGGATCCCCAAGGCGCTTGCCTGCCGAAGGAGGTCTTGCGCCGCGATCTTCCCGGCCTCGGTGCTCACCGCCCGCACCGCGAGATCACCTGGGCGGTGATCGCCTGGCTCGAAGGGGGATTCTCGGTCAGGCCGAGGGAGTGGAGCTCTTCGTGGATGATGAGCGCTGCCGCCAGACCGGGCTCACGGTGCTGTTTTTCCCGGAACTGCGGGGAACAGATGTAGACAATACGGCTTCCTGGCGAGGTCGACGCAAGAGTGCCGCTATCGGCGCACCGGGACATCCCGTAGCCGTCGTAGAAATTGAGCCACGCGACGTAGCTCTGACCCGTTCGGCCCAGGG
>DASWDK010000011.1:0-4576 GCA_036395335.1 Thermoanaerobaculia bacterium | reverse complement strand
TCCGGGGCCTCGGCGCCGGAGTTCCTCGTCGATCAGATGATCACGAAGCTGAAGGCGTTCGGCGCGCGGGAGGTGGAGGACCTCGTCACCGTCCAAGAAGACGTCCATTTTCCCCTTCCCGTCGAGCTCGCCGGCGCCCGCCGCGGGAATCCCGCCCTTCCGAGCATCCCCGGCTAGAGACGGGACGGTCGTGCCCGAAGGCCAGCGGCTCGAGGGAAAGGTCGCCCTCGTTACCGGCGCTTCGCGCGGGATCGGCGAGGCGATCTCCCGACGTTTCGCGCAGGAAGGGGCTCGGGTGGCGCTCGCGGCGAGGAGCGAGGACTCATGCCGGCGGATCGCGCGGGAGATCGAGGCGTCCGGCGGCGGAGCGATCGCGATCGCAGCCGACGTGACCGACGCGCCGGCGATTGCACGAATGATCTCGGCGGTCGTGGAGAAATGGGGCCGGATCGACGTCCTCGTCAACAACGCCGGCCTCGGCGGCCCGACGCCGCTCTCGGATCGCGACGACTCGTTCTGGGATGCGATCCTCGCGACGAATCTGACGGCCGTGTTCCGGGTGACGCGCGAGGCCCTCCCGCATCTCTCCGACGGTGCGCGGATCATCAACCTGTCTTCGGTCGTCGGGCGATTCGGTGTCGCCGGCCTCGGCGCGTACTCGGCGACGAAGCACGGCGTCATCGGGTTGACCCGAACGTTCGCGCTCGAACTCGCGCCGCGAGGGATCACGGTTAATGCGATGTGTCCGGGTTGGGTCGAAACCGACATGAGCCAGGAGGGCTTTCGGCGGATCGTCGCTCACGCGGGGGGAACGGAGGAAGAAGGAAGGAGGATTGCCGCGAAGATGGCCCCGCTCGGCCGGATCATCGAAACGGAGGAAGTGGCGGGACTCGCCGCGTATCTCGCTTCGGAGGATGCGCGCTCGATCACCGGACAGGCGATCGTGCTCGACGGGGGACAGGTGATGCCCTAGTAGAGTTCCGGGGTCCCACCCCCGAAGGGGTCAGATCCCGGGACAGCGAAAAGAGAGGAGAGGCAGATGGACCGAGAAGAGTTTCTGAACGCTCTGGATGCACTGGTGGCGGAGAAGCACCTGCTGAAACATCCCTTCTACGTCTTGTGGAATCAGGGGAAGCTCACGCGCGAGCACATTCGCGAGTACGCGATTTCGTACTACCCGCACGTTCTCGCTTTTCCGACGTACGTCTCGGGTGTTCACTCGGGATGCGACGATCCGGGGATCCGGCAGGAGCTGCTCGAGAACCTGATCGAAGAAGAGGGCGGTCCGGCGAACCACCCCGCGCTCTGGCGCCGCTTCGCGGCGGCTCTCGGCGCCCGGGAGACGGATCTCTCGACGCGGCCGCGCACGCCGGAGGTCGACGAAGTCATCGCCGAATTCCGCCGGGCGACGCGCGAGGGCTCCGTCGCGGAAGGGCTGGCGGCTCTCTACGCATACGAGTCTCAGATCCCCGAGATCTCGCGCACCAAGCGCGAGGGCCTCGCGGCGTTCTATGAAATCGACGACGCCGAAGCCGTGCGGTTCTTCACCGTCCACGAGGAAGCCGACGTCTGGCACCGCCGGGTCGAGCGCGAGGCGCTCGGACGCATCGCGACGACCGCGGCGGAACGGGAGAAGGCCCTCGCGGCGGCAGAACGCTGCCTCGACGCGCTCCAGCGCACGCTCGACGGCGTGATGCGCGAGAACGGTCTCGCGGCGTAAAAGGACTTCGTGGCGGCGGTTCGAGTCCGCGCGGTCCTCTTCGACGCGGGAGCGACGCTCGTTCACCCGGATCCTCCCGTCGAGGAGGTCTATTCGCGCGAGTTCACCGCGGACGGCGCCCGGTTCACGCAGGAGGAGCTGACCCGCGCGTTGACGAGGGCATGGGAAGAAGTCCATGCGAACCCGTCGTCCGATCGGTACGGCGGCGTACGCGGCGAGCCCGGGTTCTGGCGGACGTTCCTGAACCGCATGCGCTCGCTGCTCGACGGCGGCTCCGTCTCTCCGGCCGCGTTCGAGCGGCTCTCGAAGCACTTCCGGAGCCCCGCCGCCTGGGCGATCTACGACGACGTCCTTCCGACGCTCGAGAGTCTCTCCCGACGTGGCCTCCGGATGGCGGTCGTCTCGAACTGGGACTCCCACCTTCCAAAGCTCCTCGCGGCGCTCGATCTCGATCGGTTCTTCCCGGTGGTCGCGGTGTCGGCGATCGAAGAGGTCGGCAAGCCGAATCCGGAGATCTTCCACCGCGCCTGCCGGCGCCTCGAAGTCGAGCCGGCCGAATCGCTCCACGTCGGCGACTCCGTTTCGGAAGACCTCGAGGGCGCGCGCGCCGCCGGCCTCGCGGCGCTGCTCCTCGACCGTCGGGACGCGTACCCCGAGATCGCAGATCGGATCCTTTCGCTCGGAGAGATTCCGGAGCGGCTCGGATGAATCCGTTTGCTATCCTGCGGGCGAGTTGAGCTTTCCCGAAGGGCTCTTCCGGACCAAATCGCTCGACGAGCTCGTCGCGGAGACGGAAGAACCCGAACACCGCCTCCGGAAGGCGCTCGGTCCCGGGAACCTGATCGCGCTCGGCATCGGGGCGATCATCGGCGCAGGCATCTTCGCGACGATCGGGACGGCCACCGCAGGGGACGTCTACCGCCCGGGAGCGGGGCCCGCCTTGATGCTCTCCTTCGTGCTCACCGCCGTCGTCTGCGGGTTCACCGCGCTCTGTTACGCGGAATTCGCTTCGATGGTCCCCGTCGCGGGATCGGCCTACACGTACTCGTACGCGACGCTCGGAGAGCTGATCGCCTGGATCATCGGCTGGGACCTGATCCTGGAGTACGCGATCGGAAACGTCGCGGTCGCGATCTCCTGGGCGAACTACTTCAACACGCTGCTCGAAGGGATGGGCATTCACCTCCCCCGCTGGATGACGATCGATTTCCACACCGCGCACTCCAAGATGCCCGAGGTGGTCGCGGCGGCCCCGCATCTCTTCGGAATCCCAATCGTCGTGAACGTGCTCGCTCTCTCGATCGTCGCCGCCATCACGGTCGTGCTCGTCTGGGGAATCCGCGAGTCCGCCTCGTTCAACTTCTGGATGGTCGCGATCAAGCTCGTGGTGCTCGGGTTCTTCGTCTTCGTCAGCTTCAACTTCGTCAAGCCCGCGAACTGGCGGCCGTTCGCGCCGAACGGGTTTTCCGGCATCGCCGCTGGAGCGGCGATCGTCTTCTTCGCCTACATCGGGTTCGATGCCGTGTCGACCACGGCGGAGGAGGCGCGCAACCCGAAACGGGACATGCCGATCGGCATCATCGGGTCGCTCATCATCTGCACGATCGTGTACATCCTGATCTCCGCCGTGTTCACGGGGATGATTCCATACGCGGCTCTGCGCCAGACGCTCGCGACGGAGCAGGCGGAGCCGCTCACGCTCGCCATGAAGTACGTCTCGATGCCGAACTGGATGGTCGGCGTCGTCGCGTTCGGGTCGGTGGTCGCGCACACGGCCGTGCTGCTCGTCTTCCAGCTCGGCCAGCCGCGCATCTTTTTCGCGATGGCGCGCGACGGCCTACTGCCGCCGGTTTTCGCCCGGGTACACCCGAAGTTCCGCACCCCGCACGTGACGACGATCCTGACCGGCGTCGCCGTCGGCGTCACGGCAATGTTCACGACGCTCGACGAGATGGTGAACCTGACCAACATCGGGACGCTGTTCGCGTTCATCCTCATCTGCATCGGGATCGTCATCCTGCGGTTCAAGGATCCGCACCGCGAGCGCCCGTTTCGGGTTCCCTTCGGACCCGTTTTCCTTCCGGCGCTCGGGATCGTCTGCTCGCTCGGCCTGATCTACTACCTGCCTCCATCCTCCTGGTGGCGTTTTGTCGGGTGGCTCGCGGTCGGCGCCGTCATCTACCTTCTCTACGGCTACCGGCACAGCCGGCTGCGGTACCCGCGGACGCCCCCCGCGCCGCCGACCTTCAACCCCGCGGCGATTCCGCCTCCCGAGTCGTGAGATCCGAACCGCGCGACTCGAAGCCGCTCGTCGGGATCCCCTCCGGGAGCGCCGTGCTACCCTCGAATCGGAGGTGAATTCCATGTTCCGTCGGTTCTTCTTCGTGTTCGCGGCGCTCTTCTTCTCCCGGTCGCTCCCGGCCGAAATCGTCACGCAGAAGTTCAACTGGTCGCCGGTCAACGGCATCCAGCGCCTCCGGTTCGACTGGAACGACATCGCCATTTCGGAGATCCGGTTCGATCTCGGCAACACGTTCAAGCCGCTCCGGGTGTCGAGCGCGAAAGCGGTCGTCCGCGTGGACAACAACTCCGCCCGCGACCAGCAGGTCGGCGTCGCCCTCGCGGTCTTCGACGCCGACGGCACGATGCTCGCGGCGGGCAGCGGCGGGATCAAGGTCGGCGACCTCGACAAGGGAGAGCGCGACACGTTCACCGTGCGGTTTCCGTACGTTTACCGCAACCTGAAGAACGCCAGCTATTTCTTTCTGACGCTCGAGACCCAGTCGACCGGGAAGTGGCAGCCGAAGTCGAAACCGAAGGAGCCGACCCCGGGTCAGTAGCGCTTCAGAAAGCGGT
>DASWDK010000010.1:0-8327 GCA_036395335.1 Thermoanaerobaculia bacterium | reverse complement strand
GCGGTCCGCTCCGGCTACGCGCGCCCGCAGGACCGGATCGTCTATGCGGTCGCGGCGAACACAACGGCGATCCTGACGCTGCTGGAGGGCGCGCCGGTGCTGTTCCGCAAGCCGGGGGATTGGGCCTAGGATGAGGTCGGCGCCGGCTTTCGGTTTTCCGTCTCCCGTCTCCCGCCTTCCGGTTCCCGCAGCTTCAGCTCCTCGAGCAACGTCCGGTTGATCGCGACGAGGTCCGCCAGGAGGGCGATCAGGAACGTCTGCGCTCCCACGACGATCAGAACTCCGGCGAGGATGAGCGATTGGACGTGGCCGCCGGGACTTCGTGCGACGAAGACGTACCAGAGATAGCGGATCCCGAGAACGAGACCGGCGAGGAGGAAGATCGCCGCCGCCATCGAGAAGATCTTCAGCGGCTTGTAGAGCGCGGTGATCCGCAGGACGTTTGCGCCCTGAACGAGGACGTATTTTCCGACCGAGGAATACAGTCGGGACCGCCGCGCGGGCGGTCGGGCGGCGACCGGCACCGACGCGACCCGGAGATCTTTCGATCCCGCCTGGATCAGGGTCTCGAGCGTGTAGGTCATCCGGGAAAAGACGTTGACCCGCCGCGCTGCCTCGCGCGACAGCGCGCGGAAACCGGAGGCGGCATCGGAGACCTCCAGCCCCGACGCCTGGCGCACGACCCAGCTCCCGACCCTCTGGAGGAGACGCTTGCCGGGCGAGAAGTGGGCGAGCGAACCAGGCCCGCGGTCGCCGACGACGAGGTCCGCGCGACCCTCGAGGATCGGCGCGACGAGGGCCGGGATGTCGGCCGCGTCGTACTGGAGATCCGCGTCGAAGTTGACGATGACGTCCGCACCCATCGCGAGCGCCTCTTCGAGTCCGGCGGAGAAGGCGGCCGCCAGCCCGCGGTGGGCGGGCAGCCGGACGACCCGGTCCGCGCTGCCCTCGCGCGCGACTTCGGAGGTTCGATCCGTCGAGCCGTCGTCGACGACCAGCACGGCGACCTCGGAAAAGCCGGGAATGGAGCGCCGGAGCGAGGCGAGCGCCTTCCCGAGGATTGCCTCCTCGTTGAACGCGGGAATCTGGATGACGAGCTTCACACCCTCTCCAGCTTATTAGAAGAAAACAAAGACCCTCTGCGGTCGGGGTCCTACGACTGGATCTGGTCCGAGGTTGGGCGGCTCAAGAAGGGCCTATGCTAAGAAAATGACCGTCCGCGCATCCCTGCGAATCTTCGGCCTTGCTGCGGTCTTCGTTTCTACCCTCGTCTGCGGGGCGCTTGCGCTGGGCACGGGTCCAGCATCACGGCAATGGACGACCTTTCAACAGGGCTCCGACCACACCGGGCACGCGCACGTGTCTCTCAACCCGAAGCACTTCGAGACCTTGTGGCAGAAGACAGTCGCCTCCGGTCAGGGTCGCGATCTCAATCCGGTCGCTGCTTCCGCCGGAAAGCTGTTCGTCTCCGAGGTAGGCTACCTCGTTCGCCCGCTTGACCTCTGTGCGCTGAGCGCTTCGACGGGCGATAGCCTGTGGAAGGTCGATGTCGGCCCTGTGTACTCGATGAGCCCGCCGGCTTACGGCAGCGGAAATGTTTACGTCCAGACGGTCGTCTGGTCCGGTGAGGCGTACCTCTCCGCTTACGATGCCGAGTCCGGCTCATTGATCTTCCGGACTCCTTATCCGGATCAATGGGGTCAGCACAACTCGCCTACTGTTTTTAACCGCACGGTCTACATCAACGGTGGAACCTTTGGGGGGATGTGCGCGTTCGATGCATTCACCGGCCAACGGCAGTGGGAGGCAGGCTTGCCGCAGTATGACCTCTGGAGTCCAGCCGTCGACGAACGCCGAGCGTTCGCCTACGTTGGAGAAGGGGAGTACTACAAAGGCCTCTTCGTCCTGGATCGAATGACGGGAGTTGAGCTTCTGAGGATTTTCGATCCTGGTTTCCAGGGCGGCGTCCGATCTTACTCGGCCCCCGTGCTCGGCGGACAGAACGACGTGCTATCGATCAACGCTGGCCGGCTCGTCAGCTTCGACGTGCAGGGCGGCCGAGTCCGATGGGAAGTCCAACGGACCTTTGCGGGTCAACCGGCGATCGCGCATGGTGTGATCTTCGCAATCGATGAAGGGACTCTGTCAGCCCGTGACGAGCGGTCCGGCGCAGCGTTATGGAGTTGGAGCCCGCCCGAAGGCGCTCTCCTCGGGTATCTCCTCGTCACGGACTCGCATGTTTTCGCGCATACCCGAAGCACCGTCTACGGAGTCGATCTGAAGGCGCGTGAATCGGTCTGGTCCCACCCTTTGACCGTGCAGTCCTATTCTCTGGGGGCGCACCTCGCCTACGCCGACGGGATCCTGTTCATGATCGAACCAGACTTCGTCACGGCGGTGTGGCTCGGCCCCGGTCGCCGAGGCCTTTCCGTTCAGCGCTGACGTGCTGGCGAAACCCAAGAACTGCGACCAGCGAGAGAGAGAGAAGTCCGACAACAGAAACGAGTATCTCCACCCAGGGGATCATGAAGTTCCCCACAACGCGGTGAAGTCCCGCCGGCAGTTCGAGCCCTAGGAATAGGGCGTTGGCCTCGAAACTGGCCGCGGGTCGTCCATCAACTGCGATCCGCCAGTACGGCGGAAACCTCTTCTGCGAGGAGACGAGGAGCGAGGGAAGAGGGGTCTCCGTCTCGAGCTCGAATCGTTCCGGAGCGAGCGAGACGATCCGGATCGACCCGTCCGAGCTCCGCCGCCTCTCGCCAGAGACTAGGGCCCGCGCGACGTCCGGCGGCGCGAAGACCGCGCTCGCGAGAGTTTCCCGGTCGGCGCGCCGCACCTCCTCGATCCCCCCGGGCAAGGCGCGGGAGACGAGCCAGAACCTCGAGAAGGCGCTCGGTCTCGCGAAGAGCGCCAGGTCGGGGCCGTCGTAAATTCGGGGAAAGCGACGCCCGTCCGGCGCGGGACGTTCGAACGGGCCCGCGGGCTCCATCGCCGCGGCATCCTGCGAGAGGACACCCGGTCCCGACGGCGCCGGCGACCCCGGGGGCGCGGCGAGAACGGTGACGTTCAGCAGGTCGAGCAGCGCCGAACCGGGGTCCAGCGACCGGGGATCGAAGAGGAGATAGGTCCCGTAGCGCCCAAAGGAGAGGGGGTCGGCGCCCGAGAGGAGCCGTCGGTAGGCGGCTTCGTGGAGGAGGTGCCCGCGCGCGTCCTCGAGACGAAAGACTTCCGAGACGTTGGGGAGGAGAGTCCAGCCCGCCGCCGCGAAGCGGCCGGGCGAGCCCTGCTCAAGCTCCTGGAGCTTCTCGACCCCCGGCGTTTTCGTAAACACCGCTTCGGCGGGCTTGGCGACCGAGTGGAAGTCGAGGGCGAGGAAGGCGAGCGGAATCGCGGTGGCAAAGGGCGCGACCTGGAGAGCGATCGCGCGCAGCTCGCTTCCTTCCGCGAGCCGTTCGAGCGCCTCCGCCCCGCATGCGGCGAGGACAGCGACCGCGAGAACGATCAGGATCTTGGATCGCGCGAAGAGCGTGTTGTCGAGAAACGGAAGAGAGCCGACCGCCTTGAGCGGCCCGCCTCCGCCGTAGAGCGGGATGGCGACGGCCGCGGCGAGCGTCGCCGCCCACAGCGCGAGGGGCCGCCGTGGCCCCGAGAAAAGACCGACAGCCGCAAGCGCGCCGGCGACGAGGCCGACACCCGCCGCCGTTTCGACGTAGTTGTCTCCGGGGATCCAGCCGACTCCGCGGTAGTCGCCGCGCCGGGGAGTTCCCTGGTAGTCGGGGAGGAAGTAGAGCCGGATCTGGCGCGGCGGCAGCGGATAAGCGCTCCCCATTCCTTTGCGCAGCGGCTGGAAGCCGGACTCGCGGACGAAGCGGGCCGAAGCGAGGATCGAAGGCGTCAGGATCGCGACCGAGATCGCGAGCGAAAGAAGGAGCCTTCCGAGAGCGCTCCACGCCCTTGCGCGTTCCCGCGCGGCGCGAAAGAGGAAGTACAGTCCCGCGGCGAACGCTCCGTAAAGGATCCAGTGGGGAAATCCTCCCGCCAGACAGAGCAGGAAGGAAGCGGCCGCGAAAGCGACGCCGCGCGCGGGGCGCTTACCATCGAAGGCGCGGTCGACGGCGACGAGCAGAAGCGGAAACGTCACGGAAACGGACGTCTGCATCCAGAGGCCCCAGACGGTCTGTCCCGTCGAGAACGCCCACGTCGCGGCGCCCGCCGCGGCGGCGAGATCCGAGAAGCGCCGGCTCCGCAGAAAGAAGTAGGCCGCCAGATACGCGAAGTTGAACTTGGCGAAAAGAATCCCGGTCTCGATCCACGCTTCGGGAAGGAGGAGCGAGGGGAGAGCGACGAAAGGGGAGAGGAATCCCTGCGCGAGATGAAAGGGGCCGATCGCTCCGCCGGACACCCACGGGTTCCAGAAAAAGCCTCTCGGAAAGTCGCGATAGCGGACGAGAGTCGTCTGACCGGAAGCCGCGGGATCCGCGAGGAGCGGATTCTCTGCCTCGAGGACTCCCAGCCCGGTCTGCCTCCAGGGATGGTGCGCGCGCACGAACTCGTGCGAAGAGAGGACGCGGCCGCGGGCGAGGAGCGGCGCGAAGAGGATGAGATCGAAGACGAGGAGGGTAGCGACTCCGAGGCGTCGGCCCGTCGTCATTCCGGGGCTCGCAGCGCCGAAGACTCTCTCGAAATCTTCGACGAGATCAGCGCTTCTTTGCCACGATCACGCGGAAGTACGAATCCACCCACCCCCGTTCGAGGAGGTGCTCCTCGAAGGCGATCAAGCGCGACAGCGCTCCGGTCGAGTCGTCGCGGAGCCGCTCCATGTCCAGACACGGGAACACGAACCAGAGGATGTTGCCGCCGTAGGGACGCTCCTCGACGATCTCGAAGAGGCGCGCGGCGGCGGGGCGGATCGCGCTCGAGCGAATGGACTCGGAGGGATCGTCGAGAGGCAACGGGATAGCGAGGCGCGGCCGGTTTTTCAGCTCGTTCGGTAGGGCGTCGAAGGCGCTCCGCGCGAACCCCCAGTGCTCGTCGGTCCATTCCGTCCGCGAGGGACCCATGTATTCGTCGATGTAGACGAGGCCTCCCGGCCGGAGGGCCTGGCGGACTTCGGAGAGGACGCGCTCGATCTGTCGAACGTGGTGCAGAGAGCCGTGGAAGAAGACGATGTCGTAGAGCCCGCGGGGCAGGTTCAGAGCGTTGATGTCCTCGACCCGGTAATCGAGCCGCTCGGAGAGATGCGCGTCCTCCGCGGCGAAGCGTGCTTCTCCGATCGACTCCTCGGAAAAGTCGATCCCTTCCATCGCCTCGCAGATCCCTTTGGCGAGGACGTCCCGCTCGAGCAATCCGGAGCCGCAGCCGATCGAGAGCCCGCGCGCGAAGGGCTTTTTCGCGTACGTCTCTGCGAACCACTCCATCGGCCAGCGATGCGGGTCGCCGGTGATCCGCCGGTTGATTGCCCGGCGGACGAGGGGTTGCGCTCCCCAGTAGTGATCCTCCGCGTCGCGGGCGGTCTCCGAGCTCCAGAACCGGCGCGCAGCCGCGGTTTCGGCGCGCTCCTCGCGAAGAGAAGTCCAGCGCCGCACGAGCGAGGAGAAAGACGCCCCAAGCGCGGATGACATTGGAATTGTCGGCTCAATATAGCAGCCGCATTCGGCAGACGGTAGACGGGAGACGAGGGACCGGGTCTTTCGTCGACGGTCTCCCATGTTCCGTCTCCGTTTCGGCGCGACGCCAGGTTTGCGCGCAGTCGCCGGGTCTGCTAGATTGCGCAATCCTCCGAAGATGCGTCGGAGCCGATCTTTTTCAACCAGGGACGAAGGCCGGGATGAAAACGCCCCCGCGGGCTTCCGGCCGGTAGCCCCCCGTCGGCGGTTCGCCGCCGGGACGAACAGGCTCGTAGCTCAGGGGGAGAGCACTACCTTGACACGGTAGGGGTCAGCGGTTCAAATCCGCTCGAGCCTACCAATTGTTCGACGCGGAGGCGCTTAGCTCAGCTGGGAGAGCGCTACCTTCACACGGTAGAGGTCAACGGTTCGATCCCGTTAGCGCCTACCAGAGAACGATGACGACGCGGGGTGACCCGCGTTTTTGATTTTTGGCAAAGGAAACCGACGGAAACTTTCGGAATCGGGAGAACATGGAAGCGCTGGCGGAGAAGG
This sequence comes from Thermoanaerobaculia bacterium, assembly GCA_036395335.1. Taxonomy (GTDB): domain Bacteria; phylum Acidobacteriota; class Thermoanaerobaculia; order UBA5066; family Gp7-AA6; genus Gp7-AA6. The sequence goes on along the minus strand of DASWDK010000010.1, from coordinate 2,166 downwards.
TGACGGTTCGGCTGCCGGACGGGACGACGCTGGAGGTCCCGAAAGGCGCGACGGTCCGCGAGGTCGCGGAGCGAATCGGTCCGCGTCTGGCCAAAGACGCAGTCGCTGGAAAGCTCGACGGACGCATCGTCGACCTCGTCACGCCTCTCCGGTCCAACGCGTCGCTTGAGATCGTGACCTGGAAGTCGCCGGACGCCGTGCCGATCTACCGCCACTCGACGGCGCACCTGACGGCGCAAGCGGTCAAGCGCCTCTTTCCCGATGTCCAGATCGGCATCGGACCGCCGATCGAGGACGGCTACTACTACGACTTCCTCCCCGAGCGGCCCTTCACGCCCGAGGATCTCGAGAAGATCGAAGTCGAAATGCGGAAGATCATCGCGGAGGACTGGAAGATCGAGCGGGAGGAAATGCCGGTCTCCGAAGCGATCCGGATCTTCGAGGGTCAGAAGGACCCTCTGAAGGTCCAAATCGCCCGCGAGCTCCCGGACGAGCGCGTCTCGTGTTACCGGCAGGGGGAGTTCATCGACCTCTGCCGCGGTCCGCACGTCGCTTCCACGGGACGGCTCGGCGTCTTCAAGCTGACGCACACGGCCGGCGCCTATTGGAAGGGGGACGAGAAGAACCCGATGCTCCAGCGCATCTATGGGGCCTCGTTTCTGACCCAGAAAGAGCTCGACCAGTATTTGAAGCGCCTCGAGGACGCGAGAGCCCGCGACCACCGCAAGCTCGGCCGCGAGCTCGAACTCGTGACGTTTCACCCGCTCGCGCCCGCCTCGCCGTTCTTCCTCCCGAAGGGGGCCGTGCTCTACAACGAGCTCCTTTCCTACCTGCGCGAGGAATACCGGCGGCGAGGTTACGACGAGGTGATCACGCCTCAGATTTACGACGCGGAGCTCTTCAAGATCTCGGGCCACTACGACAACTACCACGACAACATGTACTTCACGGAGATCGAAGAGCGGGAGTTCGGCGTCAAGCCGATGAACTGCCCCGGGCACCACCTGATGTTCAAGGAGCGTCTGTGGTCGTACCGCGAGCTGCCGGTGCGCTTCGCGGACTTCGGACGGCTCCACCGTTACGAGCGATCGGGCGTGACGGCGGGCCTGACGCGCGTGCGGACGTTCTCGCAGGACGACTCCCACATCTACTGCCCCATCGACCAGATCGAGCCGGAGATCGCGGCGTTCGTCGACTTCTTGGACGACGTCTACCGGACTTTCGAGTTCCACGACGTCGATATCTCGCTCGGAACCCGGCCGGACCAGCGAATCGGTTCGGACGAGAACTGGGACAAGGCGGAGGCCGTCCTCGCCGCGTCGCTCGAGACGCTCGGTCGTCCTTACGGCGTGAGCCCGAAGGACGGCAACTTCTACGGTCCCAAGATCGACTTCCGGGTGAAGGACGCGATCGGGCGTCCATGGCAGCTGGGAACGATGCAGGTTGACTTTGCCCAACCGGACCTCTTCGATCTCACCTACATCGGCGAGGACGGCAAACCCCACCGTCCGGTCGTGCTCCACCGCGCGATCCTCGGATCGGTGGAGCGCTTCCTCGGGATCCTGATCGAGCACACGGCGGGCAACTTTCCGTTCTGGATCGCGCCCGTCCAGGCGGTCGTGCTGCCAGTGTCCGACCGCTTCGCCGCGTCTGCGCGCAACGCCGCGGAGCGGCTGTCCGGCGTCGGGCTGCGGGTCGAAGTGGACGCACGAAACGAGAAGCTCGGCGCGCGCATTCGCAAGGCGGAGCTCCAGAAGGTCCCCGCGATGCTCGTCATCGGTGAGAAGGAAGCGACGGCCGGCCTGGTCTCGGTCCGGCTGCGGCACGGGGGGGACGCGGGATCGATGACGGTCAACGCGTTCGCGGACGCCGCGCGCGATTCGGTCTCGCAGAAGAGTCGTGAGCTCACGACGGAGGTGAAAGATCGATAAGAAGACGATCCGAATCAACGACCAGATCCGGTGGAAAGAGGTCCGCCTGATCGGCGAAGGGGGCGAGCCGCTCGGCGTCGTGCCGATGGCCGAGGCGCTCCAGAAGGCGAAGGAGGCAAGTCTCGATTTGGTCGAGATCGCGCCAACCGCGAACCCGCCCGTCTGCCGGATCATGAACTTCGGAAAGTTCATCTATCAGCAGAAGAAGAAACAGCAGGACTCGAAGAAGAAGCAG
>DASWDK010000009.1:0-3477 GCA_036395335.1 Thermoanaerobaculia bacterium | reverse complement strand
GACCGCTTCGCCGAGCTCGATCGCAAGGCGGAGGCCTCCCGATGACGATCCGGGTCGGCATCAACGGATTCGGCCGGATCGGCCGCTCGGTGTTCCGCATCCTCTCGGGCCGCGACGACATCGAAGTTGTCGCAGTGAACGACCTCTTCGACAACGCGCACCTCGCCTACCTCCTGAAGTACGACACCGTGATGCGCGTCTTCGACCGCGATGTCTCCTCGGATGCCGACGCGATGTACGTCGACGGCAAGAAGGTCGTTATGACCGCCGAAAAGGATCCCGCCGAGATCCCATGGGGAAAGCTCGGGGTCGAGATCGTGGTCGAGTCGACGGGCGTTCTCCTGACTCGCGAAAAGCTCGCGCGGCACCTTTCGGCCGGCGCGAAGCGGGTCATCCTGACCGTTCCCCCGAAAGACGAAATCGACGCGATGATCGTCGTCGGAGTCAACGACGGCAAGCTCACCCGGGAGCACCGGATCGTTTCGAATGCGTCGTGCACCACGAACTGCCTCGCGCCGATCGCGATGGTCTTGGACGACGAGTTCGGCATCGAGGAGGGATTCATGACGACCGTTCACGCCTACACGAACGACCAGCGGCTCGCCGACGTGCCGCACCACGACCTCCGGCGCAGCCGAGCGGCGGCCGAGAACATCATCCCGACGACGACGGGGGCGGCCCGCGCCGTCGGCAAGGTACTGCCTCAGCTCCGGGGCAAGCTCGATGGCATGGCGATGCGGGTGCCTGTGCCGGACGGGTCGGTCGTCGATCTCTCCTGCCGGTTGAAGAAGAAGGCGGCGGCGCGCGAGGTGAACGATGCGATGCGGCGCGCTGCGGACGGACGGCTTCGCGGGGTCCTCGAGTACAGCGAGGTCCCGCTCGTCTCGAGCGACATCATCGGCAATCCGCACTCTTCGATCTTCGACGCGCTCTCGACGCGCGCCAGCGGCGATGGCTACGTGAAGGTCGTCTCGTGGTATGACAACGAGTGGGGGTACTCGAACCGCGTGGTGGACTTGATCATCTCGCTGGCGGCTTTCGGAGATTGACAGGGAAGGCACGAATGGAACACTCGAAAGGCTTTCTGGAAATCGTCAACGACGCGAAGAAGCGGGTCCGCGAGACGACGCCGGAGGAGGTCCGGCGCCGGCAGGAGACAGGCGAGCGCTTCCACCTGGTCGACGTCCGCGAAGACCACGAGTGGGAGCGCGGCCGCGCTCTCGGTGCATTGCACGTGGGAAAAGGAGTCATCGAAAGGGACATCGAACGCGCGATCCCGAACCGGAACGAGGAGATCATCCTTTACTGCGGCGGCGGATATCGCTCGGCGCTCGCGGCCGACACGCTCATGAAGATGGGGTACCGGAATGTCGTCTCGATGGACGGCGGCTGGAAGCGCTGGAAGGAATTGGGGTATCCGACGGAAGGGGTCTGATCCCGGCGGAGGTCGGATCCAGGTTTCAGGGAATCAACAACAGTTTCCCGGTCGTTCGGCGCGACTCCAGCAGGCGGTGCGCCTCCGCCGCTTCGGAGAGCGGCAGCTCGCGGAAAACGTGCACCTTCAGCTTCCCGGCGGCGATCCAGCCGAGAACGTCGCTCGACCGCGCGACGAGCTCCTCGCGGGTTCGCGTGTAGTGAACGATCGACGGACGCGTGAGGAAGATCGAGCCCTTCCGGTTCAGGATCTGGGGATCGATCGGAGGCACCGGGCCGCTCGCCTGACCGAAGAGGACCATCGTCCCGCGCACCGCGAGAGAGTCGAGACTCCGATCGAACGTGTCGCGACCGACGCCGTCGTAGACGACCTGGACTCCGGCGTCCCCGGTCATCCGTCGGACGGCGGACGCGAAATCCTCTTTCGTGTAGAGAATCGTCTCCGCGCCCGCTTCCCGCGCGAGCTGCGCTTTTTCTTCGCTCGAAACCGTACCGATCACGCGCGCGCCTCGAAGCTTCGCGATCTGGGAGAGAAGGAGGCCCACGCCTCCAGCCGCCGCATGGACGAGGCACGTGTCACCCGGCTTCAGAGGATAGGTCGACGTCGCGAGGTAGTGTGCGGTCATTCCCTGGAGCATCGCCGCCGCGGCCTGCTTCGTCGGAATGCCGTGGGGAACGGGAACGAGACCCGCCGCCGGGATCGAGGCGAGCTCCGCATATGCTCCCGAGCCGGTGCCGAAGGCCACTCGATCGCCCGGGGCGACCTCGGTCACGCCGCCGCCGACGGCGATGACCGTTCCGGCGCCTTCCTGGCCCGGCACCAGCGGAAACGGAAGAGAGTAGGCGCCGCTGCGGTAATAGACGTCGATGAAGTTGACGCCCGCCGCCTCGATCCGCACGAGGGCTTCCCCTTCGCGAGGCACGGGATCGGGAAGGTCGACGGAGCGCAGTTGTTCCGGTCCGCCGGGGGTCTCGACCCGGATTGCCTTCATGGCGGCGGCATTATCCATCTTGGATAGGCTTCGATCCGTGCGATCCCGTCGGCTTCCTTCGATCTCCGGCGCTTTCCTCCCGGCGCTCTTCGCCGCCGGTTGCGCCTCGAATGCCGCGCCGGTCGCCGATACTGTGCGGCGGATGAACGAAGCCGCCGAGCGGTACGTCAAGCTCGTCCTCGCCGTCGGGCAGCACGATCAGGACTACGTGGACGCATTCTACGGACCTGCCGAGTGGAAGCGCGAAGCCGACGCGGCGAAGCGGCCGCTCTCCGAGATCGCATCGGACGCGGCCACCCTGATCTCCCGACTCGAAGCGATCCCCGAGCCGGCCGACGCGATGACCCGGCTCCGGCGCGCCTATTTGACGCGGCAGCTTCAGGCGCTTTCGACCCGCGTCGCGATGCTCGGAGGCAGGCGGCTCTCTTTCGACGAAGAGTCCCGCGCGCTGTACGACGCGGTCGCGCCGGTGAACACCGAGGAGCGCTTCCGCGAGATCCGTGACGAGCTCGATCGCGAGCTTCCGCGAGGCGGCGGCTCCGCAAGCCTCGTCGAGCGTTACGAGGCGTTTCGGAAGGACTTCACCATTCCGAAGGAGAAGGTGGACGGCGTCTTCCGCGCCGCGATCGCGGAATGCCGGGATCGGACGCTGCGACACATTTCCCTGCCGCCCCGCGAGAGCTTCACGGTCGAGTACGTCACGGGCAAGTCGTGGAGCGGCTACAACTGGTACCAGGGTCACTCCAGGAGCCTGATCCAGGTCAACACGGACCTGCCGATCACGATCGACCGCGCGATCGACCTCGCCTGCCACGAGGGGTACCCGGGACACCACGTCTACAACGCGCTCCTCGAGAAGAACCTGGTGAGGGATCGGGGGTGGATCGAGTACAGCGTGTATCCGTTGTTCTCGCCGCAGTCGCTGATCGCCGAGGGCAGCGCGAACTTCGGAATCGAGATGGCGTTCCCGGGCCGCGAGCGCGTCGAGTTCGAGAGGACGCGGCTCTATCCGTCAGCCGGGCTCGATCCGACCCGAGCCGAGGAATTCGAC
>DASWDK010000008.1:0-6868 GCA_036395335.1 Thermoanaerobaculia bacterium | reverse complement strand
GCGACCGCGTCGAGCCGGGAGAGACGCTGGCGTGGCTGTGCCTGGGCGATCGCGAACCTCCGCGCCCGAACATGGAGCGCGAGCTCGCGGCGCTCTTCCACATCGGTGACCGTCCAGTCAGTCCACCGTCGCTCGCGATCGAGAAGCTATAGACCGGGAGATCATCCCGAGCGATGCGGGGGATCTCCATCGCAGAAGAGATTCGTCGGCGCTCCCCGCCTCGGAATGACAAGCTCGGGGCAGCTACAATCTCCTCGTGCTCTATCGCTTCGATCGCGTCCGCAAGTCCTACGGCCCCAAGGAGGTGCTGCGGGACGTCACCTGGCAGCACAACCCGGGCGAGAAGGTCGGCCTCGTCGGCCGAAACGGCGCCGGCAAGACGACCATCCTGCGCCTCGCCCTCGGTCGAGAGGAGCCGGACGCGGGGGAGGTCATTCGGGCGAACGCCGTTCGAATCTCGACAGTCGAGCAGGCCCTCGAGGCCGACCTCGACGACGCGCTCCACGACTACGTGGCCGGGGCTTTTGCGCATCTCCACTCGGTCGAGGCGGAGATGCGGCGACTCGAGCACGCGATGGCCGACGGGGAGGGTTCCGCGACCCTCCACGACCGTTACGACGCGCTCGCGCACCGCTTCGAGAACGAAGGCGGCTACGAGATGGTGGCCGAGGTCGACAAGGCGCTCTCGGGCCTCGGATTCGAGAAGGGGGACTTCGGCAGAACGCTCGGGGAGCTCTCCGGCGGACAGAAGAACCGCGCGATGCTGGCGCGGGCAATCCTGTCCTCTCCCGACGTCCTGCTCTTGGACGAGCCGACCAACCACCTCGACTTCCAGGCCGTCGAGTTCCTCGAGGAATACCTCGCGCGCTCGCGGCGCGCCTATCTGGTGGTCACGCACGACCGTCGGTTTCTCGACCGCGTGGCGGATCGAATCGTCGACCTCGAGAACGGCCGGTTGACCGCATACTCCGGAGGCTACAGCGCCTACCGGCGCCAGAAGGCAGAGCGGGTCCTCGCGGCCACGCGTGCCTTCGAACGACAGCAGGAGTTCATCGAGAAGGAAAAGGAGTACATCCGCCGCAACATCGCCGGCGTCAACTCCCGCCAGGCGAAAGGCCGACGCACCCGGCTCGCGCGGGTGGACCGGCTGGAGCGGCCGGCCGAAGACGTGACCTCGGTCGGATTCCGCTTCGACGCGGCGCGGATCGGCGGCCGCACGTTCCTCCGCGCGAAAAACCTCGACGCCGGGTACGCGCCCGGAGCGCCGATCGTGCGCGGAATCGGCTTCGAGCTGCTCCGCGGCGAGAGGATGGCTCTCTTGGGCGAAAACGGAAGCGGCAAGACCACGCTGTTGAAGACGCTCGCCGGACGTCTGGCGCCTCTCGCCGGCACGGTCGAGCCGGGCCATGACGTCTCGATCGGCTACTACGATCAGGAACTCTCGGACCTCGACCCGCGCCGGCGCGTGATCGACGCGGTGTGGGACGAACATCCCGACGAGACCGAGGAGGCGGTGCGCTCCTATCTGGCGCGCTTTGCGTTCCGCGACGAGGAAGTCTTCGCGCCGATCGCCGGCCTCTCCGGCGGTGAGAAGGGGAGACTCACTCTCGCGGTCGTCATGAAACAGCGGCACAACCTCCTTCTCTTGGACGAACCCACCAATCACCTCGACCTCGACTCGCGCGAGGAGCTGGAGGAGTCGCTTGAAGACTTTCCGGGATCGATCCTGTTCGTCTCGCACGATCGGGCCTTCATCGACCGGCTCGCGACGCGGGCTCTCGACCTTCGCGGCGGACGGGCGATGCTCCTGGACGGGAATTACACGGATACGGCAAGCGCGCGAGCGCAGCGCCGAAGCGAGCCCGAGCCGGAAAAGCGCGACCTCGTGAGTCCGAGGTCCCCGGTGCTCAGTCCCGCAAAAGCACAGAGCCGTGGAAAGCGCGCGCCGTCGGCGGGGGAGAAGGACTCCGGGCGGCGACGCAGGAGAATCGTGGCGCTCGAGGAAAAGATCGCTTCCTGCGAGAAGGAGATCGAGTCTCTCGAGAACCGGCTCTGGGAAGAGGCCCTCACTCTGGGTCCGGTCGAAGCCCGCCGGCTCGCCCAGGAGAAGGCGAGCCGTAAGAAGGAGCTCGAGATCCTCGTGGACGAGTGGGCGAAGCTCTCGGAGGAGCAGGGGGAGCCGGCCGGCCCGGAAATGTCGGGGGGACAGGCCCCGCGGGCCTGCACCCCCAACAGTTCAAAACGATGAGCGCCGGCTCTCGCGCGGCGATCGTCGCGATCGGAAGCGAGATGCTCGGACCGCTCCGGCGCGACACCAACTCGCTCTGGTTGACCGAGAGACTCGAGGAAGCGGGCATCGAGGTCGTCCGCAAGGCGGTCGTGGGCGACGACCCGGAGGAGATCGTCCGGGAGCTCTCGTGCTCCGCCGAGACCGCCGGCTGGATCTTCACGACCGGAGGCCTGGGTCCGACGGCGGACGACGTGACCGCCGCCGCGGTCGCGCGGTGGATCGGTGTCCCGCTCCGTCGCGACGAGCATTTCGTCGCGGCGATGCGCGAGCGGTGGGAAGTTCGTCGTGGTGTCCGCATGCCGGCGGTCAACGAGAAACAGGCGGACTTCCCGGAGGGCGCGCGCGTGCTCGAAAATCCGAGGGGCACGGCGCCCGGGCTCTGGCTCGAGAGACGGGGCGTGCAGGTCATCGTCCTGCCCGGCGTCCCGCCCGAGATGCGCGAGATCTTCGAGCAGAAGGTCGCGCCCGAGCTTCGCCGAGGGCGTGGCGCGGCCACTCAGCGCCGCGTGCTGCGGATCGCGGGAATGGCGGAGTCGGCGGTCGAAGAGCTCGTCGCCCCGCTCTACGCGAAGTGGAGCGGCGATCCAGTCACGATCCTCGCCTCGCCCGGAGAGGTCGAGCTGCACCTCTGCGCGCGGGGCGATGCCGCGGCGGTTGAAGCGCGTCTGGCGGCGATGGAGGACGACTTCCGGGCGCTCCTGGGCACCCGCATCCACGGCACCGGCGGGGAAGCGCTTGCCGCGAGCCTGGGGCGTCTCTTGAAGGAGAAGGGTCGCACGCTCTCGCTCGCGGAGTCGTGCACCGGAGGACTCGTCTCGTCTCTCCTGACGGACGTTCCCGGCTCGAGCGCCTACTTCCTCGGAACGGTCGTTCCGTATGCGGACCGGTCGAAGGAGACGCTTCTCGGCGTTCGAGCGGAGACTCTCCGGCGCCACGGCGCGGTCTCCGAAGAGACGGCCCGGGAGCTGGCGCGCGGCGCTCTCGACCGGTTCGGGTCCGACCTCGCGGCGGCCATCACCGGAATCGCCGGGCCGGACGGCGGGACGGCGGACAAGCCGGTCGGCACGGTTTTCTTCGCGGTGGTCGACCGGGGAGGGCGTGAAAAGGCGAGCAAGCGCTTCTTCGGCGGCGACCGCGCGACGGTCCGGCGCGCCTCCTCGATGTTCTCGCTCGAGATGATCCGTCGCTTCGCGAGCAAAGCGTGAGGGCGTTTTTTGCGGTCCCCTCCGAACCGATGTGGGTCGAGAGCGCCCGCGGACTGGTCGCCCGCCTGCGCGATCGTCTCCCACGCGCCTCCTGGACGAGGCCCGAGTCGTGGCACCTGACGCTGAAATTCCTGGGCGAGATCGACGGAGGTGTCATCGCTCGCTTCGCCGAGGAGATCGGCGCGGCCGCACTGGAGACAGTAACGGGGGAGATTCAGGCCGGCCCCGCAGTCGTCTTTCCCGAGCGCGGCCGGCCTCGCGTGCTCGGGGTCGGGTTTTCTCCATCTCCCGGAATGGAATCGGTGGCACGACTCGCGCGGCGCGCGGGGGAGGCGGCCGCCCGACTCGGGTCGCGCGAAGACGGCCGTCCCTTCCACGCCCATGTCACCTTCGCGCGCGTTCGTGACGGCTGGCCGACGGAGCCGGTGGAGGAGTACCGCCGCGAGGTCGAGTCGTGGCCGTTTCCGCCGTGGCTCGCGCGATCCTGCGTGCTGTTCGAGAGCGTTCTGGCGCCGGAAGGCGCCGTCCATACGCCCATCCGCGAATGGACGTTTCAGGGCGGTCCGAGGGGAGTGAGGGCGTGAACGTCCCGCCGGCGGTGCTCGTCGTCGTCGGCTACGTGCTCGGATCGGTCTCGTTCGCCGTTCTTCTCGTCAAGGCCACGACCGGGGATGACATTCGGAAGGAAGGCTCGGGCAATGCCGGAGCGACGAACGTCTTGCGCGCGCACGGAAAGAAGCTCGCCTTCGCCGTCGCGCTTCTCGACGTCGCGAAAGGGGCGGCGGCCGTTCTCCTCGTGCGCCTCGTCACCGCCGACCCCCGCTGGGCCGCCGCCGCCGGATTCGCCGCGATTCTCGGCCACGTCTTCCCGGTCTTCTACGGTTTCCGCGGCGGGAAAGGGGTGGCCACCGCGGTCGGCGCGTTTCTGGCTCTGGCGCCTCTCGCCCTGTCCGTCGCCTTCGCCGTCTTCGTCGCGATCGTCGCCGCGACGCGTTATGTCTCGCTCGGCTCCGTGGTCTCGATGGCGCTTCTGCCTCCGATTGCCGGCCTGCTCTTTCACGCGCCGCGCGCCGTGGTTACCGCCGCGGGAGCGACCGCCCTGCTCGTCCTCGTGAAGCACCTTCCAAACCTGAAAAGGCTCGCTCGAGGCGAAGAGCGCCGGCTCGGGCGATGAAGGTCTCGATTCTCGGAGCGGGCTCGTGGGGCACGGCGCTCGCGATCCATCTGGCGCGGAGCGGCCACGACGTCCTTCTCTGGAGCCGCGACTCCGAGGTCGCCACGCGGATCGCCCGGGAGCGGCGCCATCCGCGGCGGCTCGAAGGGATTCCGATTCCCGAGGCGGTTCGAACGACGTTCGACCTCGCGGAAGCCTTCGAGCACTCCGAGACGCTGCTCCTTTCGGTGCCGTGCGCGGCGATGAGAGAGGTGCTCGACGCGTCGCCTGGCCCCGACAATCGCACACGCCGTTTCGTCTCGACGGCGAAGGGAATCGAGCCGAAGACTCTCAAGCGAATGACCGAAGTCGTTCTGGAGCGCTATCCGTCCTCGTCGGTCGCGGCGCTCTCGGGGCCGACGTTCGCGGAAGGCGTCGCACGCGGAGATCCCTCGGCCGCGGTCATCGCCGACCGGGGCGAAAGCTTCGCCCGGGATCTCCAGAGGAACTTTTCCAACGGAGAGCTCCGTCTCTACAGCTCCGCGGACGTCGTGGGCGTCGAGCTCGCCGGGGCCCTCAAGAACGTCGTCGCGATCGCCGCGGGGATCGTCTCCGGGCTCGGATTCGGCCATAACACGCTCGCCGCGCTCGTGACCCGCGGCCTGGCCGAGATCGGTCGGATCGTCCGCGCACGCGGCGGGGAGATGCGGACCGTGCACGGGCTCGCCGGGATGGGCGATCTGATGTTGACCGCGACGGGGAAACAGTCTCGGAACCGGCACCTCGGTGAAGAGATCGGCCGCGGTCGTTCGCTCGCCGACGTCCTCGTCCGAATGCCCGAAGTCGCGGAAGGCGCTCGGACCTGTCTCGCGGTTCCCACGATCGCGGCTCGCGTCGGCGTGGAGGCGCCCATCTCCGAAGTCGTCGTCCGGGTGCTCTACGAAGGCATGGAGGCTCGCGAAGGCGTCGAGCAGTTGATGAGCCGGGCGCTGCGGTCGGAATGAATGGCCTGGGGTGGCGCCGCGCCGGGGAAGATCGCCGTGGACCGAGCCGTTGACGCAGACTGCGGGAAAATGGGGAGCGGAGCTCGACTCCGCCTGGAGGAAACGATGAAGAAAGTCTCGCTGGTCACCGCCTTCGCTCTTCTCCTGGTCGCAATCGCTGCCTCGGCCGAACCGGGGAAGACTCCGGAAAAAATGATCTCGGGGTCGATCGCCCGACTCGACACGGCGAGCCGGACGATCACGGTCGCCGACGCCAAGGGCGTCCAATGGACGATTCTCTGGAACGATTCGACTCGCGTGCTGGGCGGTGAGCTGAAGCAGGGCCAGGCGGTCCAGCTCGGCTACGTCGAGTCGGAGGGCAAGAACTGGGCGACCTGGATCCGGGTGGGCGAGGCGAAGCAATAGCGTCCCAGGCCCGGGCGGGCGGCCCGGAAATTGCACCGGATCGGCGGGCTTTCGAGCTGTAGATACCTTTGCGCAATTTCTCTTCCGTCGCCTGCGACCAACGTCCCGAGCGTCGGCTCCCCGGGGCGATTCTTTCGGAATGAGCTCGCGCAAGGTCTCCCGCGGGCGGAGGGGCGCGAACGTCCCGGCTGCCGCGCCTTCCCGGGCTTCTCCCCCGATCCACGACGTCACCCGGGAGGTCACGGAGCTCAAAAAGGCCGACGCCCGACAGCAGATGTTCTTCGCGGTGACGCGCGTTCTCGCGGAAGCAGAGACGCTTAAGGAGGCGGCGCCCCTTCTCCTCGCGGCGATCTGCGAAAGTTTGGGCTGGCAGGTGGGTTCGATCTGGACGGTCGATCGGTCGACGAACCGGCTGCGCTGCGTCGACGTCTGGCACAGACCTTCCCTCGATGTCTCCTCCTTCGAGAGCGCCACTCGGGAGAGTTCCTTCCCGGCCGGCGTGGGGATGCCCGGCCGCGTCTGGGCGAGCGGTAAGCCGGCTTGGATCCCCGACGTGATCACCGATTCGAACTTTCCGAGAGCGGTCTACGCGCTTCACGACGGTCTCCATGCGGGGTGCGGCTTCCCGATCGAGAGCCGCGGTGAAACCCTGGGCGTCATCGAGTTCTTCCGCACGGCACCCCATGCTCCCGACCCGGAGCTGATGGACGCGCTCGGCGACCTCGGGAGACGGATCGGTCAGTTCATCGAGCGCAAGACCGCGGAGGAGGCTCTGCGCGAAAGAGAGGAGAGCTACCGCGCGCTTTTCGAG
>DASWDK010000007.1:0-2128 GCA_036395335.1 Thermoanaerobaculia bacterium | reverse complement strand
GGGTGCGGGATGATAGGACCGCTCCATGATCGGCGAGACGATCTCTCACTACCGCGTGCTGCGGATCTTGGGCGAGGGCGGCATGGGCGTCGTCTACGAGGCCGAAGATGTCCGCCTCGGGCGCCACGTCGCGTTGAAGTTCGTCGTCCACAAGAAACTCGATCGGCGCGAGACCGTCGAGCGATTCGAGCGGGAAGCGCGCGCGGCCTCCGTCCTGAACCACCCGAACATCTGCACCATCCACGACGTCGGCGAAGAGGGAGGCCACCACTTCATCGCGATGGAGCTCCTGGAAGGCGAGAGTCTCGACGCGCTCCTGACCCGGGGACCTCTGCCGGTCCGGAAGCTCCTCGAGTTCGCCACCCAGATTGCGGAAGCTCTCGTCGCCGCGCACTCCCGCGGCGTGATCCACCGGGACATCAAGCCGGCCAACGTCTTCGTGACGTCGACGGGCCTCGTCAAGATCATGGACTTCGGACTCGCGAAGATCCTCCAGTCGCCGGCTGTCGAATCGCTGACCGCATCCGAGTCGGAGGTCACGCAGACGTCCGACCTGACGACTCCGGGTCTCGCGATGGGCACGGTGTCGTTCATGTCGCCGGAACAGGTCCGCGGAGAAGAAGTGGACGCGCGCTCGGACCTCTTCTCATTCGGCGCGCTGCTCTACGACATGGCGGTCGGCGAGCCCCCCTTTCGCGGGTCGACGCCGGCCGTGAAACTCGCCGGGATTCTCGAGCGCCATCCCGTGCCGCCGCTGGAAATCGAGCCCACGCTCCCGCCGAGGCTCCAGGACATCATCCTGAAGGCTCTCGAGAAAAATCGCGAGGAGCGCTATCAGTCCGCGCGCGAAATGCTCGTCGACCTGCGACGGCTCCTCCGCGAGATCGACAGCGGGGCGATCACGGGCGTGACGTCGGCGGGCGCCGCCGCGTCACAACCCCGGATCACCGCCGCGGTCGCGCCTCTGCCGGCGGGCCGCCGGAAATATTGGATCGCCGCCGCGGGCATCGGGATCGCGCTCCTCGCCGGCGCGCTCGTCCTCTGGAAGCTCGGCGCCGCTCGGTCGAGACCGGCGGCTCCCACGAGCCGCCCGGAGATCAAGTCGCTCGCCGTCCTGCCGCTCGAAAATCTCTCGCAAGACCCGAAACAGGAGTACTTCGCCGACGGGATGACGGACGAGCTGATCGCCCGCCTTTCCAAGATCTCGGCGCTTCGCGTGATCTCGCGCACGTCAGCCATGCGCTACAAGGGGTCGAAGAAGTCCCTTCCGGAGATCGCGAGGGATCTCCAGGTGGACACGGTCGTCGAAGGGTCCGTGCTCCGATCCGGGGATCGCGTTCGGATCAACGCGCGGTTGATCGACTCGACCGAGCGGCAGATGTGGTCGGAGAGCTACGACCGGCAGTTGCGCGACGTCCTTTCGATCCAGAGCGACGTCGCGAGCGCGATCGCCCGGGAGATTCGGGTGAAGGTCGCGCCGGAGGAGAGCTCGCAGCTGGCGAGCAAGGGCCCGGTGGACCCCGAGGCGTACCAGCTGTACCTGCAGGGGAGAGTCGCGTTCTCGCGGTTCACTCCGGAGTCGCTGGCCAAAGCCGTCGAGTACTTCAACCGGGCGATCGCGAACGACCCGGAGTATGCGCTCGCGTACGCCGGCCTGGCCGACAGCTACATCCAGCTCGCCGGCCGGGCCCGCCCGCCGCGCGAGGCGATGCCGAAGGCGAGGCTGGCGATCGAGCGGGCGCTGTCGATCGACCCGAACCTGGCGGAGGGCTATGCGTCGCTGGGACAGGTCAAACTGTTCTACGAGTTCGACTGGAGCGGTGCGGGGACGGAATTCCAGCGCGCGCTCGAGCGAAATCCGGGCTCGGCGCTGATCCACCAGACGAACGGCCTGTACCTTTCCGCGCAGGGCCGCACGGCGGAGTCGCTGGCGGAGGCGGGCCGCGTCATGGACCTCGATCCGGTGAGCGCGAGCTCGGGCTGCCTACGGGCGCGGCTCCTCTACTATGCGCGCCGGTACGACGAGTCGATCGAGCAGTACGAGAAGACGCGGACGGCGGATCCGAACGTCGCCGGCTTCTGCGCGTTTGCGATCTTCGCGTATCAGAAGAAGGGGCGGTTCGAGGAG
>DASWDK010000006.1:0-10683 GCA_036395335.1 Thermoanaerobaculia bacterium | reverse complement strand
CGGAGGGGATCGAGACACCGCAGGACCTCGAAGAATGCCGCCGGCTCGGAATCCCATACGGCCAGGGCTACTACATCGGCGTGCCCGAAGAGACGCCCGCGTCGCGCCCCGCGCGCGAGTTCGTCCCGTCCCAGCGCGGCTTCGACCGCTAGTACACTCGACTCGAGCGGGGCCGTAGCTCAGTTTGGATAGAGCGAAGGTTTCCTAAACCTTAGGTCGGCGGTTCGAGTCCGCCCGGCCCCACCAACCAGGACCAAAGACCCGGGGACGACCGCTATTTCCGAGCAGCCTTCGCTTTCCTCACCACGGTCGCGGCTTTGCGGGCATCGCCGGCGGACTCGAAGCCGAGGATCGCCGAATACCGCCTCCCGACCACCTGCGCCATCAGAAAGATCATGTTGATCCCCGATTCCGCGACCCCGCGGGCAATCGCGGCGCCGAGACCCGGGTGGTCGTCCCCGTCGACGAGCAACGCAGGAATTCTCGAGTCCGACAGGCCGACGGATCGCGCCGCGGCCGTGACTTTCCGGCCGCTCACGGGGTAGACCTCGATTGCCGCGCGATCCTCGCCGCCCGGGATCCGGTACCCCATGACCACTTTCAAGTCTGCTCCGGCCTCCGCGAGCGGTCCGAGCATTCCGGCGAGCGCTCCCGGCCGGTTCGCGACCTCGCTTCTCCACAGCGTGATTTGTTTGACGCGGACTCCCATCTCTTCCTCCTCTCTCGTTCAGATGCTGTCGGGCAGGCGCAGCGCCCGTTTCATTCTCCGGTCCAGAAACCGGTCCGACGCGAGCCCCTTCAACGGAACCAGGATCTTCGCCAGCGGCGCCACCCGGTAGCGCGTTTTCGGACGTCTCGATTCGATTGCCCGGACGATGACCCGGGCGACCAGCTCGGGTCGCCGTTTGCCGCGCTGGAACTCCTTCTCGCTCGCGCGCTCGGCGTTCGCGTAGAAGGGGGAGTAGGGGCCGGCCGATTGGAGAATGCGCGCCGTCGCCTCCCGCGTCCGTTCTCCGAAGTGCGTCGCGATCGGGCCGGGCTCGACCACCACGACCCGGATCTTCCACGGCGACACCTCGACACGCAGCGCGTCGGAGATCGCTTCGAGAGCGTGCTTCGAAGCGCAATACGGTCCGGCAAAGGGGATCGTCACCTTGCCCGCCACCGAAGAGACGTTGACGATCGTCCCCTTCTTCGCTCCACGCATCGAGGGGAGCACGGCCTGGAGGAGCCGGATCGCGCCGAAGAGGTTCACCTCGAACTGCGCTCGCCATTCTTCCAGCGTGACGTCCTCGACGGCGCCGTACTGTCCGTACCCGGCGTTGTTGACGAGCGCGTCGATCCGTCCCGCCGCGCCGAGCACGGTCTCGACCGCCGCGCCGACCGAGCCTCGGTCGGCGACGTCGAGCTCGACGACCTCGATCTTTCGGGCGGCGAGCTCCGAGAGGTCCGTCCGCCGTCTGGCGGAGGCGAAGACCCGATGCCCGCGCTCCGCCGCGTGAAGAGCGGTCGATCGCCCGATGCCCGTCGAGCAGCCGGTCAAGAGGATCACCTGTTGCCGCATCCGGACGGGATGTTACCCTTCGGTGGCGCGTCGATGTCCTACGCGGAGAAGAACCTCGCTCCCGGTGAATCGATCGTTCACCGGGCCCGGTATCACTGGATCTATTACCGGACCTCGCTCGCGCTTCTCCTCGTGGCCGCCGTCTTCGGGCTCTGGTGGTGGATCGCCGGAAGCCGGCTCGGCTCGCCCGGCACCGGCGCGGTCCTGCGGAACGTCGCGCTCGTCTTTCTGTCGGCGGCGGTCGTGGCCTATCTCCTCCGGCGCATCCGCGCCGCCGCGGACGAGTTCGTCGTGACCAACCGGCGCGTCATGCGAAAAATCGGTCTGCTCGCCCGGGAGGCCGAGCAAGCGCCGATCGAGAAGATTCAGGACGTCACGATCGACCAGGGAGTGACGGCGCGGCTGCTCGGCTATGGCACGGTGGTGCTCGAGACCGCTTCGGAGAAGGGGCAGATCGTCTTCCCCGACATTTCCCGGCCGGAAGCGTTCCGCAACGCGATCTGGGGACAGGCTGCCGGCTCTCCGACCGCGGCGACGGAAATTCCTTCCTCTCGATCGCGTCCTGCGAGACCGTCGTCGGCCGAACGTCTCGCCCAGCTGGAGGACCTGCGCACCCGCGGCCTGTTGTCGACCGAGGAATACGCGCGGAAGCGCGAGGAAATCCTGAGCTCTCTGTGACATCGGGCAAGCCGGCTCGCGGTGTCGCCCGTAAACCCCCGCGGCGTCCGATCGTCTATCGGGTGTGCCGGCTCTGGCCATGATTCCGCGCGAGACCGAACCGGGTGTCGACGAAACGCGCTTGATCGAGGAGATCCGCGCCGGCAACACCGGGGGCTTCGAGTACTTCGTCCGCCAGTATCAACGCCGGATCACTCGGGTCGCTTACCGCCTGCTGCGCGACACGGGGGAGGCCGACTGCGCGGCGCAGGAGAGCTTTCTGCGCGCGTGGCGGAACCTGAACGAGTTCCGGGAAGGGTCGAGCTTCGAGACCTGGCTCACGCGGATCTGCATCAACTGGTGCAAGGACCGGCTGAAGCGCCGCCGTCTGGTCTTGTATTTCCATCAGACTGCAGACGGCGGAGACGACCGGGGGCCGCGCGACGCGGCGCCGCATTCGGACCCGTCTCCCGAGCGGAGAGCGCACTCGCGCGAGATCCGGGAGCGCCTTCGAAAAGCGATCGAAACGCTGTCGCCGCGCCAAAAGACGGTGTTCACTCTGAAACACCTCGAGGAGCTCTCGATCCCCGAGATCGCGGAGCTCACGGGGCTGGACGCCGGTACGGTCAAGTCCCATCTCTTCCGCGCGGCGCACAAGATCCGCGAGTGCCTGCGCGATCTGCGAAAGAAGGCCTGAAATGCAGGACCGTTCGACCACGACGGACGAGCACCTGACCGACGAGAAGCTGTTCGACCTGGCCGTTCCCCCGGCCGGGATCCCCGAGGCGCTGCCCGGGCACCTCTCCGAATGCCTGCGCTGCAGCCGCGCGCTCGCCGACTGGAAGGGCGCGGTCGGCGATCTGCGCGATCAGGACGAAGAGGTGCTGTCGAGCCGCTCCGCCAACGAGTGGCGGGCCGTCGAGGACGCGACGCTCGCGGCGATCCGCCGCGGAGGCGCGCCGGGGCACGGGCGCGCGCGGAAGCTCTCGTGGGCGCTGCCCGCGGCCGCCGCGCTTCTTCTCTGCGCGCTTCTCGTGACCGGGAGAAACGATTCCGGCCGGACCCCCCGGACCTCCGAGGACACGAACGGTTTCTCGGCGCAGGACCGCGCCGACGATGCCCTTTTGCGCGACGTCGATCGGCTGGCGAGCGGGGACGAGGCCTCGGCCGGTTGGGGAGCGCTCGCTCCGGATCCCTCGGCTACGGATTCCGTCCCGGCGCCGGAGGGCCGGTCGTGAGGTTCCTCGCCGGTGCCCTTCTCTTCGCGTCGATCGCTCCGGCGTCCCTCGCGGCGTCTCCGGGGCTACCGGAAGGGAAGTGGTGGAAGCGGCCTCGCCTCGCCGCCGAGATCAACCTGACCGCCGATCAGGCGCGCGAGATCGAAGCCATCTTCTCCCGCGCGCGTCCGGGGCTCATCGACCGCAAGGCGGCGCTCGAGAAGAAGCAAGGGGATCTCGAGGAAGCACTGGAATCGAGCACCGACCGCCGGACGATCTCGGCGAAAGTGGAGGCAGTCGAGAATGCCCGGGCCGAGCTCCAGAAGGCCCGAATCCTGATGGTCCTCGACATGAAGGAGGTCTTGAAGCCGGATCAGTGGGAACAGCTGGTCCGGATGCGAGAACAGCTGCGAGAGCGGCGGATGGACCGCCTGGAGCGGTTCCGGGAGCGGCGGATGGACCGCCGGCGGGAGCCCTAGAAATCCACTTTCGCTGCGAGGCCGCCGGGGATCGGGACGAGCTCCACGGTCGCGGGCGGGGCCTGGCCCTGCGCCCGCCGGTGGCGGGCGACGAGGAACCGGCCCACCGCGGTTCCCAGAATTGCCCCGGCCGCGACGTCGCTCGGGAAGTGGACTCTGTCGTTGACGCGGTCGAACGCGACGAGAGTCGCCGCCGTATACGCGATCGTCGGAACCACCCATCCCTTCGACCGCATCGCGATCACAGAAGCGACCGAGAACGCCTCCGTGGCGTGACCCGACGGAAAGGAGTCGTTCGAGGAGCCGGGCCGGAAAACCGTGTCCCCGCCGGCGCGGTCCGGCCGTTCGCGGCCTATGGCGCGCTTCAGGATCCATCTGTCGACGAGGTGCGACAGGAAACCGGCCTCCAGCGCTTCCCGGCCCGTCTCGCGCAGGTCCCAGCTGCGGAAGGCGTAGCCGACGATCAGGAACACCACGCCGGTGTCCACGCCGTATCCGCCGCCGAAGCGGGTGGTCGTGTCCGAGACGCGGTCCGTGAAGTCCGAGCGGCGCTCCTGAAACTCGTGATCGAGGTGCTTGTCCTCGAGCATCAATCCTCCGATCAGGATCGCGGCTCCGCCGACCCGCTCCCAATCGGCCACGTTCCAGTGAAACGGCGCGGTGACGACAGCGAAGGAATCCGCGACGTACCGCTTCGCCTCGACCTTCAGGTCTTTCCAGAAGGCCGCCGGCTTCAAGGAGGGTCGCTTCGGAGGAGGCTCCTTCGGGGGAGCCGGTTTCTGGGGCTCTTCCGTCGTCTGCGGGTCCGGCTGCGATTCGGCTATGGCGGGCTCCGCAGTTGCGTCGGAGAGAACGAACGATTCGCTCACGAACGCCAGGAAGGCCGCTTCCTCGCGTTCATCCGGACCCGACGGCGAGGCGCAGGCGGCGTCTGCGTTCGCGGGCGAAGTGCTCGCGTCGGCGAAGAGCGGGGAAGCGACGAGGCTGGCGATCAGCAGGGTCGCGACAGCTTTCATGCGGCCTCTGCCATGCAAGTCTCCGGCCTCCCCGATGACCGAGGGTTACGATCCGGCCGTGGACGAGGACGCGCGCGACCGGATTGCCGAGTACGTCAAACCTCTGGCGGTCGGCGTCGACGGCGTGACGTACTACGGCGACGTCGAGCGGGTTGTCGCCGCGTGCGCGAAAATCGCCGGAGGCCGCGAGGATCTGGACCGGGACTTCCTGTACCTCCTCGCTGTCTTCTCCGGTCAGGAAAAATGGGTCTCGCGGTTCGGGCACAAGAGCCGCACAGAGATCTTCCTCGCGTCGCTCGGCATCGCCCCTCGGACCGTCGGCGCCCTGTGGCGGGCGCTCGCGAGGCTGGAGCGAGAGCCGGGCACGCCGGAGGAGGAGGTCGTTCACGACGCCGTCCGTCTGGAGGAGCTCGGGGCGTACGGCATCGCGAGGAAGCTCGTCGAAGGCTATCGGGAGCGCCTGGACTTCGTTGAAATCGCCGAATCGATCGAAACGTCCGGGCAGGCGCGGTTGCGCACTCCTGCCGGCCGGGCGTTGGCGGAGCCGCGGATCGAAGCGATGCGGGAGTTTGCGCGGCGGCTGCGCGACGAGTACGAAGAGTTCTCGCCTCAGACGATCGAGCGCCCTCCGTCCACCCGGAGAACCTGACCGGTCACGAACGCCGGACCGGCGCAGAGAAACACGACCGCCGCGCCGATGTCCTCGGCCGAGCCAATCCGCTTCGCCGGAACGCGGCGGGCAAGCCGGTCGATCTCTTCGGCCGTCGTCCCTTCGGGTGGGAGGACCGTGCCGGGCGCGACGCCGTTGACCGAGACTTCGGGGGCGAGCTCGACCGCGAGCGCCCGGACGAGACCCTCCACCGCGGCTTTCGACACGGAATGGGCGAGGTAGTTGGGCGCGGGGCTTTCCGCGAGAAAGTCGGAGACGAGCACGATCCGTCCGCGGCGTTCGCGGAGCACGGGCGCGGCCTCGCGCGCCAGCAGAAAGCCGGCTCGCGCATTGACGTCCATCGCCGAGTCCCACAGGTCTTCGTCCGTCTCGACGAGAGACGCGCGGTGGAAGTTCGCCGCCGAGTGAACCAGAAAATCGAGCGATCCGAGCCCGGCAATCGCGTCGCGGACGACCCGCCGGCACTCTTCCGGCCGGGCGAGATCGCCTTCCACGATCTTCACGCGCCGGCCCGCCGCCCCGATTTCCTCAGCCGCGCTCTGCGCGTCAGATCGGGAACGCCGATAGTGGATCGCCAGGTCGGCGCCCTCCCCGGCGAGCGCGAGCGAGATCGCCCTCCCGACACGGACGCCTCCTCCGGTCACGAGGGCGGTTTTTCCGGCGAGAACGAGACCCATTGCCCGCCGGATCGTAACCTCGGACCGGCTTGCATCCTCCTCGCGAAAAGAGAATAGTGTGACCTTCCGGAGGACATCGATGATGCCGCGCGCCCTCGGGCGACTCGCCGCTCTCCTGCCCCTGGTCCTTCTCGCTCCCGCCGCCGGCGCCTCCACGGTGTCCGGACGTGTGCTCGATTCGGGCGGAAATCCCGTCCGAGGGGCGAGAGTGGCCTGGGAGGCCTACCGGACCGACGAGGAGACGCTCGTCGACGAAACGAAGGGTGCGGTGCCGGCTCCGCTCGGGGACACGGCGACCGACGGTGAAGGGCGCTTCCGGGTGACACTCGGCAAGCCCGGCGTCGAGGTCGCGATTCGCGTGCTCCCGGCAGCGCTTCCCGGCGCTCTGCTGCCGGGTCCCTACGACTCATCCGAGGACGTCGACGTCGACGACATCGAGCTGCCGGCCGCGGAAAAAGTGTCGGGCCGAGTGACCGACGAGGCCGGGAAGCCCGTGTCCGGCGCGAAAGTCCGTCTCCGGTCCGGCTCTCCGTTCGAAGACGACGCCGTCCGGTACGCCGAAGCGACGAGCGGCGCGGACGGCGCCTTCTCGATCGCGAACGCGCCGGGAAAGTCCGGGAGCCTGACGGTGCGGGCGTCGGGCTACGCGCCCTTCGCGCAGTTCTCGATGCGGCGCTCGGGCGTCGAGAAGATCACCTTGAGAAGCGGCGGGACCGTCTCCGGAACGGTCCTCGATCCCGCGGGAAAGCCGGCGGAGGGAGCGATCGTCCTCTCCGGCTCGGTCGCGGCGAAGAGCGACGCGTCCGGAACCTATCGCCTCGCGGGGGTCCCGCGGGGTACCCGGACGCTCGAAGCGCTCGGGAAGGGCGATCTCGCCACCCGAAACGACGAGGTCCGGGTCAAAACCCGCGAGACCTCGGAAGTCTCGCTCCGCCTCAGCCGCTCGGCCTCCGTGGCCGGGAGCGTGATCGACGAGAAGACTCGCCGGCCGGTGGCGGGTGTTCGAGTCTCCGCGTCGGCGGGCGGTTTCTCTTTCTCTTTCCGCGAGGGCGAGACGGCGTCGCGGCGCGCGCTTACGGACGCGAAGGGAAAGTTCCGCATCGCGGGTCTCGCGGCGCGCGGCTACTCGATCAAGGCCTCGAAAACGGATTACCTGCCGGCGACGATGCCGGGCATCGTGGCGGGAGTTTCCGCTCCCGGATCGGTCGCGATCGCGCTTCAGAAGGCGGCCGGCGTCATCGGTCGGGTCACCGACGAGAAGGGCGCGCCCGTCCCGGGCGCCCGCGTACGGTTCGTCGCCGAGCAGGGGATCCGGGCGATCCTCCGCGGCGGTCCGGCTGCTCTCCTCGGCCGTTCCGGCGTCGGGACCGGCCCCGACGGCGGCTTTCGCCTGCGCGGCCTCGCGGCCGAGAAGAATCGGACTCTCGAGGCGACCCGGCCGGGCTACGTCCCGGCTCGCCGCGCCGGAGTCACCTTGCGCGCGGGCGAGGTCGTCAAAGACGTCTCCCTCGTCCTGAAGCGGGGGCTCGAAGCGCGCGGCCGCGTTGTGGACACCGCAGGCCAGCCGATCGCGGGAGCGGAAGTCCGGATGTCCCGGCCGGAGAAGGGCGGAAACCGCTTTCTGTTCCAGATCGGCGGGATGGGCGACCGGGAGAAGGCCGATGCCTCGAGCGGCCCGGACGGATCGTTCCGCGTGGCAGGACTCGAGGCGGGAGAGTACGCGCTCGCCGTCTCTCGAGAAGGCTACGCCCAGAAGCAGGTTTCGTCCGTCAACGTTGTCGCCGACGGTCCGAACGACTGGCCGCCGGTCGTCCTGTCGCCCGGAGTCGCCATCGCCGGGTTCGTCCGCAACGGAAAAGGGGAGCCGGTCGTCGGCGCCCAGGTTTCCTCCTTCGCCGTGAACGCCGGCCCGCGGGGCACGACGACGAGTGATACCGAGGGCCGCTTCCGCCTCGAGGGTTTCGACTCCGGCCGCGCCGTGATGCTCTCCGTGCGCGCCGAGGGATACGGGTTTCTTAACCGCCAGGTCAGCGCGCCGTCGGACGATCTCTCGCTCGTGCTCAAGACGACGGGCACAATCCGCGGCCGCGTGGAGGATGCCGCTACCAACCGACCGGTGACCGATTTCAGCGCATCCTACTCGTCTCCGCGCGGCGGATTCGGGATGCAGGTCCGGATGGGCGAGACCGAAAAAGCCTTTCAGTCGGCCGACGGCACGTTCGAGCTGACCGACGTCCCCGCGGGAAAGTGGAAGCTCACCGCGTCGGCGCCCGGATATCGGCCGGCCGAAGTCTCCGGGATCGAGATCGGCGAGGGGGAGACGAAGGAGGGAGTCGTCTTCTCGTTGAAAAAGGGCGCATCCGTCGCCGGCCGCGTGCTCGACCCGCGGCGGGGGACCGGGATCCCGAACGCGTCGGTCTCCTGGTCCGAAGGTTCGGGTGCGTCGGGGATGAACCCTGGTGCCGCAGCGATTGCCCGGATGACGGGGGACGGCACCGCCGTTTCGACGGATGCCGACGGCCTCTACCACCTGGACGGTCTCCCGGCGGGGAAAGTCAACATCGCCGCGGAGCACCCGGACTATCTCGAGGTCTCCCGCCAGGTCGAGGTCGCGGACGAAGCGACAGTCGATCTCACGCTCTCGCTCGGGGGATCGATCGCCGGGACCGTCATCGGGAACGACAGACGATCGGCGGTCCCCGGAGCGCAGGTCACGCTCGCCGAGCAGGGTGAGAGCTTCGGCATGGGAGGCGACACCGCGCGAAGCGACGCTTCGGGCAACTTCGTCTTCGAGCATCTGAAGCCGGGGAGGTATCGCATGTCCGCGAGATCCAACGCGGGCAGCACTCCGTGGAGGGACGTCGTCCTCGCCGAGAGCCAGCGGCTCGACGGGGTTCTCCTCGAGATGGAAGGCGGCGCGCTCGTGCGGGGAACCGTGTCCGGACTGCCCCCCGGGAGGCTCGGCGGCGTTTCGATTTACGCGTCCGGTCAGGACTACGAGGACACCGCGACCACGGGCGACGACGGCCGCTTCACCCTGCGCGACGTTCCCGCTGGTATCGTGGCGCTGCACGCGAGCGCCGCCTTCCCCTCGATGCGATCGATCTCGAAGAACCTCGAAGTGCCCGAAGGGGCCACGGAGGTCCCGGTCGAGATTGTCTTCGAGGGTGCGTCGCGGCTGTCCGGCCGCGTGACGCGCGGCGAAAAGGCACTGTCCGGGGTCTTCGTGAACGCGACCCCCGATCCCCCGAATCCGACGGCCGGACGCTCGTCGGACCGGACCGATGAGGACGGACGGTATTCGATCGAGGGGTTGAACGACGGCAATTACCAGGTTCTGCTTTCCGGGTCGGGGGTCGGGTACCGCCGGAGCTTTACCGTATCCGGAGACACGAACGGCGACATCGCTCTGCCCGCGGTCTCGATCTCCGGCGTCGTGACGGAGGCCGGCTCGAACGATCCGATCGAGGGCGCGTCCGTGCAGGTCGAGAGCGGACAGGAAACCGCGACGTTCGCGATCAAGCGGGCCCTGACCGACTCGCACGGCTTCTATTCGCTCGACGACGTCGACTCCGGCAACTACCAGCTGACGGCGCGCAAAGAGAGTTATCAGCTGAAGACCGAGCCGATCTCGGTCGGCTCCTCCTCGGTCGAGCGGAACGTGTCGCTCTCGCGCGGCTCGGGTCTCTCCATCCGCGCGGTCGATGGTCTGACCGCGATTCCCCTGCGAAGCATCTACGCGCTCGCGTACTCCGGTACTGGCGCGGTCGCTTTTTCCGGGAGCGTGTCACTCGATTCGGAGGGCAAGGGCGAGATCTCTTCCCTCGCGACGGGAATCTATGCTCTCTCTCTCTTCTCGGACGGCTATGCGCCCCGGTCATTCCCCGGTGTCCAGGTTCCTTCTCCGGGGCTTTCGGTCGGCCTCACCCCCGGAGGCCGCGTCGAGATCCGGACTGAGGCTTCGCTTACGGGCCGGCTCGTCGACGGATCCGGAGCGGCCTATCGGATGTCTCAGTGGCGGCTGGACGGACGCGTCGCCGCGGCCCCGCCGGTCTCCGCGTGGGAGCACATCGCACCCGGGTCATACCAGCTGCTCGTGTCGAGTCCCTCCGGCGAGCGTTCCTATCCGTTCTCTGTCACCGAGGGTCAAACGACGACCGTCGAAGTGAGATAGCGGGCTACGCTCTCTCGCCCGCGAAGCGCCGGGGATCCGCCATCAGCCGCGCGTTGTCGCCGAACGCTCGCCACTCGGCGATGAACGCCCAGACGTGGACCGTGAGAGCTCCGAGCGACGTGGCGAGGTGCGTCCAGGACGGCAGCGCGCGCGTATGGACGGCGCCTCCCAGAACGAAGACCGCGATCGACGAGAGGAGCGCGAAGGTCGCGGCGGGCGACGTCCGCCT
>DASWDK010000005.1:0-2833 GCA_036395335.1 Thermoanaerobaculia bacterium | reverse complement strand
AGGAGGGGATCGCGCGCGAGATCTCTCAGTCGTTGCGCCTGAAGCTGACAGGCGAACAGGAAAAGAGGCTCGCCCGGCGTCACACGGAGAACGCCGAGGCGTACGACCTCTACCTGAAGGGGCGGTACTACTGGAACAAGCGAACCGGGGAGTCGATCGCAAAGAGCATCCAGTTCTTCCAGAGCGCAATCCGGCGGGATCCAAACTACGCGCACGCTTACGCGGGGCTCGCCGATTCCTACGTCGCACTCGCTTTTTACGGGACCGGAGCGCCACGGGAGTTCATGCCGAAGGCCCGGGATGCAGCGATCCGCGCTCTCCAGATCGACGAAGAAATGGCCGAAGCCCACACTCTGCTAGGGGACTATCGTTACTTGTTCGACTGGGACTGGCCGGGCGCCGAGAGGGAATTCCGGCGCGCCATCGAGTTGAACCCGAACTACCCGACCGCCCATCAGTGGTACGCCAACTATCTCTCCCTGTCCGGGCGCTCGCCGGAGGCCCTGAGGGAAATCCAGAGCGCGCAGAAGCTCGATCCTCTGAACCTCGTCATCAACACGGACCTCGGCACGACTTACTACTACTCCGGACAGTACGAACGGGCGATCGAGGAGCAGCGGAAGACCCTCGAGCTCGAGCCCGACTTTTTCCTGGCGCACCTCTACCTGGGCTTCGCTTATCTTCAAAAAAATCTTCCGGAGGAAGCGATTCGCGAGTTCGAGATCGCCGGGCGGCTCCTCCCGGACGAGCCGGATCCGATCGCGTTGCGCGGATACGCGAGCGGCGTGGCGGGCCGCCGAACGGAGGCGGAGAAGGCGCTGGGGGAGCTGGGGGCACTTTCGAAGCATCGGTACGTCTCGGCTTTCCCGATAGCATGGGTCTACGTGGGGCTCGGAAACAAAGACCGGGCTTTCGAGTGGCTGGAGAACGCGTACGAGGAGAGGGCCTGTCGGCTGGTCTATTTGAAGGCCGAGCGCGCCTTCGATTCGCTGCGCTCGGACCCGAGGTTCGTCGACCTGCTCCGGCGCATGAAGTTTCCGTCGTAGGCCCCGGTTCGGTCTTTGCCCGACGGAGAACGCACCGAGGGTCCCGGCAAGTATTGGAGGATCCCGTGGCCGTGTCCGGAACGCGGCCGAAGAGCCCAAGTCGGATCCGAACCGTCCGGCTCGAGATCACGGCGTGTCTGTGTCTCGTCTCCGCCGGCCTTTTCGCCCAGGCGACGGGCACGACGACGGGCGATCTGCGCGGAAAGGTGACGGATGAATCGGGCGGCGTGCTCCCCGGCGTCCTCGTCACTGCGACGAACGTCGAGACAGGACTCGCGCGATCCGATACGACGCAGAGTGACGGGAGCTTCACCATCCGCCTGCTTCCCCCCACGTTCTATCGGGTTGCGGCAACGCTCCAGGGCTTCGAGCCGCTCGAGGCAACGCGGGTCCGCGTCGTGCTCGGCTCCTCGACGAACCTCGATCTCGCCTTGACGATCGCGGAGGTCGCCGAAGCTGTGACCGTCGCCGCGCGGTCGGACCTGATCGATCCGGCCTCGACCGACGTTTCCAAGACGATCGGCGACACGATGATCCGGAACCTTCCGATCAACCAGCGAAACTTCCTCGAGTTCGCTCTGACCACTCCGGGAGTCACTACGGATCGGGGTCCCCAGACCGGAGCAGCGTCGACCTCCGGACTGTCGTTCAACGGACAGAGCCCGCGCTACAACAACGTCCTCGTGGACGGCCTGGACAACAACGACCAGGCAGTCGGGTCCGTGCGTTCGACCTTCTCTCAGGAAGCGGTCGAGGAGTACCAGGTCATCCAGAGTCCCTTTGCGGCGGAATACGGGAGAG
Organism: Thermoanaerobaculia bacterium; assembly: GCA_036395335.1. Taxonomy (GTDB): domain Bacteria; phylum Acidobacteriota; class Thermoanaerobaculia; order UBA5066; family Gp7-AA6; genus Gp7-AA6. The sequence continues at coordinate 986 of DASWDK010000005.1, read as the reverse complement.
CTGCCGGCGGGATCGTCAACATCGTCACGCGCTCCGGCTCGAACGACCTCCACGGCTCCGCGTTCGACTTCTTCCGTGACGAGAGCCTCGCCGGGAACAACTTCCTGACCGAAACGAAGACCCCTTTCCGGCAGAACCAGTACGGCGCCAGCCTCGGCGGCCCGATTGTGCGCGAGAAGCTCTTCTTTTTCGGCGCGGCGGAGAGGCTCGACGTTTCAGATGCCAACGTCGTCACGATCTCGGACGAAGCGGTCTCGGTCATCCGGCAGGCGGGCTTCGACGTGGAAAACGGCATCGTGCCATTCGGGCGTGACCGAAACACGTATCTCCTGAAGCTCGACTGGGTTCCCGCGCCCAGCCACACGTTTGCCATCCGCGGGACGGACTCCCGGGAAACGGACGAGAACCAGCAGGCCTGGGGCGGCCTGACCGCGAGGAGCGGCGGCGGCGTGCGGAGAATCCAGGACACCGCCCTCGCGCTGACGGGCGCTTCCATTTTCTCGTCGAGCCTGTCGAACGAGCTGCGCCTGCTCTTCGCCGAACGCGAGCACCGTTTGGAGTCACTCGATCCGGCGCGCAGCGTCTCGGTCACGATCCTGGGAGTGGCGACGTTCGGAAACCAGCGCCTTCTTCCGCAGCCGCGCGACACCCGGATCGAACAGTTCTTCGACGCGCTCTCCTTCTTCCGTGAGAAGAGCTCGTACAAGATCGGCGTCGACTACGTTCACACCGAGCTCCAGGGCAGGCTGCCCCTCTACTTCGCCGGCTTTTACGAGTTCAGCGCGCTGCCCAGGCTTTCATCCCTCGACGCGTTTGCGGCGGGCCTTCCGGCAGATTTCGCACAGGGGTTCGGAGATCCGAAGGGCGAGGGCTCGACCAACGAGTTCGGCGCCTTCGCGCAGGGGGAGTGGAATCTCGGCGAGCGGTTCCTGCTGCGACTCGGACTGCGCTACGACAGAGAAGACCCAATCGCTCCGTTCCCGAGC
>DASWDK010000004.1:0-3365 GCA_036395335.1 Thermoanaerobaculia bacterium | reverse complement strand
TCACCGAATGGCCGATACATCGCGTACCAATCGGACGAGACGGGGCGATTCGAAATTTACGTTGCGACGTTTCCCGGCCCGGGCAGCCGATGGCCGATCTCGCAGAACGGCGGCGTCGAACCGCGCTGGAGTCGCGACGGCCGGGAGCTCTTTTACCTTGCCCCGGACAACCGGCTCATGGCGGCGAGCGTGAAAACCGACGGCCCGACATTCGACGTGGGTGCAATCCAGCCTCTTTTTCAAGCGAGGAGCATGGGCTTCACCTATCGTTACGACGTGGCGAACGACGGGAAGCGGTTTCTCGTCGTCGCCGGACTGCCTCAGGGCCTCTCGCCGATCACGATCCTGACGAACTGGACCGAGGAGCTGAAGAAGAAGTGACGCTTCCGCGGGCCTCCTTGGAGGTGGAGGTGTCGATTGAGAGAGCGTGCCCGTTTCGGAAAACGGGTGGTAATATCTGACTAGCAGAGAGGTATTACCCACGATGAAAACCGTCAGCCTGAAAATGCCCGAGGATCTGGATACGAAGCTCTCGGAGGCCGCGCGGCGGACTGGCCGCAGCAAGTCTCTTCTGGTCCGGATGGCGCTCTCCGAGTTCCTGCTCCGACGTTTCCGCTCAACGCGGCAGTCCTTTCTCTCGCGGGCAGCGGATCTCGCGGGCTGCATCGCCACGACTCCGGATCTCTCGACGAACAAGCGCCGGATGCGGGGGTACGGCGGGTGACGGAAGCGGTCCTCGTCGATACCGGCCCGATCGTCGCGTTCTTGAACAGCCGCGATCGCTACCACGAATGGAGCAAGGAGGCGTTCGCCGACATCGACGCACCCGTTTTGAGCTGCGAGGCAGTTCTTTCAGAAGCCTGTTTCCTGCTCCGGAGGGCACGCGGCGGAGGCGATGCGGTCCTGAAGCTCGTGGAGCGCGGATTGGTTCGGCTTTCTTTTCGACTGGAGGCGGAAACCGGGCCGGTCCGACGACTCCTTTCACGGTACTCGAACGTCCCCATGTCGCTCGCGGACGCCTGTCTCGTCCGCATGAGCGAGCAAGTCACGAATGCCGTCCTCTTGACCCTCGATCGCGACTTCAAGGTCTACCGAAAAAACGGCCGTAACGTGATCCCCACCCGGATGCCAGCCGGTTTGTGACAGTTTCGGGATGACGATCGCGCCCGGCAGTCGCCTCGGCCCCTACGAGATCGTGGCGTCTCTGGGCGCGGGCGGCATGGGAGAGGTGTACCGGGCGCGCGACACGAAGCTCGACCGGGAAGTCGCGATCAAGGTGTTGCCGGAGAAGCTCGCCCAGGACGCGGCGGCGCTCGCGCGATTCGAGCGTGAAGCGAAAGCGGTCGCGGCGCTCTCGCATCCCAACATCCTGGGAATCTACGACCTCGGGCGCGACGACGGCATCGCGTATGCCGCGATGGAGCTCCTCCACGGAGAGACGCTGCGGGAACGGCTCGAGGAGGGCTCGCTGCCCCAGCGGAAAGCGATCGAGTACGGGTTACAGATCGCGCACGGTCTGGCGGCCGCGCACGAGAAGGGAATCGTCCATCGGGATTTGAAGCCCGAGAACGTCTTCGTCACGGCGGAAGGCCGCGTGAAGATCCTCGACTTCGGTCTGGCGAAAGTCGCCTCGACGCAGCCGGACGAGACGAGATCGCCGACGGTGGCGGCAACAGAGCCGGGCACGGTGATGGGCACCGTCGGGTACATGTCGCCGGAGCAGGTCCGGGGCAAGGCGGCAGACCACCGCTCGGACATCTTTTCGTTCGGCGCGATCCTGTACGAGATGCTCTCCGGCGACCGGGCGTTCCGCGGCGAGTCGGCGGCGGAGACCATGGCGGCGATCGCGCAGAAGGATCCGCGCGAGCTGACGGAATCCGGAGGGCGGTTTCCGCCTTCCATTGAGCGCATCCTGCGCCATTGTCTCGAGAAGCGGCCCGAAGAACGCTTCGACACGGCGCACGACCTCGCGTTTGCACTCGAGACGGCGATGGGCGCTCCGAGCGCCACGACTCAAGTCGCTCCGGCGGTCGCCGAGAAAAGCGGGTGGCTGAAGCCCGCCCTCGGAGTCCTGGCTCTGCTCGGCACGCTCGGTGTCGGACTGTTTCTCGGAGGACGACTGGGCGCGCCGACAACTCCATCCTTTCGCCAGATCACGTACCACCGCGGCTTCATCCAATCGGCGCGGTTCGCACCCGACGGGCAGACCGTCGTCTACGGGTCGACGCGGAGGGACGAACCGCTTCGGGTCTACTCGACGAGGCTCGACAGCATCGAATCGCGCTCGCTCGATCTCCCGCCGGCGGACGTCGTCGGCATGTCGAAGAACGGCCAGATGGCGGTCCTGCTCAACCGCCGGCACGCGGGCTCATGGATCACCGTCGGGACCCTCGCGCGCGGGGAGCTCGGCGGCGGCGCCCCGCACGAGATCCTGGAGAACGTCAACGACGCCGACATCAGTCCGGACGGCACGCAATTCGCGGTCGTCCGCGAGCTGGGAACGCGCCAGCGACTCGAGTTTCCGATCGGCCGAAAGATCTTCGAGACGACCGGCTGGATCAGCCACCCGAGGATTTCGCCGGACGGGAAGCTCGTCGCTTTCCTCGAGCATCCGGCCTACGGCAACGACATGGGTCACGTCGCGCTCGCAAACGCGAACGGAAAGGTCGCCCGGCTCACGGATGCCTGGAACGGGGCGCAGGGTCTCGCCTGGGGTCCCGGCGCGAAAGAGATCTGGTTCACGGCGACCACGACCGGCACGGCGAGCGGAGGCAAGGGACTCCAGTACACGCTCTGGGCAGTGCGCCCCGGAGGGAAGCCCCGCTCCCTCTACGCACCGCCGATCGATCTCGTCGTCGAAGACGTCTCGGCGAACGGAGCGGTTCTCTTGAACTCGATCGTGAGCCGGAGCGAGATCGGCGGACTTCTCGCGGGGGATACGCGGGACCGCGACCTTTCGACCTGGAGCGACGAGGCCGCGGGCGGGATCTCAGACGACGGAAGTATGTTCGCCGGCGTCGAGCAAAGCGCGGCAGGTGTCGGGATCGATCCCTTCGTCTACTACCGCCGGGCGCGGGAATCGGCTTCGGTGCGTATCGGCACCGGCACGGCATCGGGGCTGTCGCCGGATGGAAAATGGGTCGTCACCACCTCGGCGCTGCCGGGAAAAGGAACAGAACTCAACCTCCTGCCGACCGGAGCGGGCCAGCCTCGAGTCGTGCGTCTCGGACGCGTGGAACCCACGTTCACCGCGCAGAGGCGTGCGTTCTGGTCCGCGGACGGACGGCTCCTTCTTTTTCCGGGCAAAGAGCCCGGGCATCTTCCACGCCTGTGGCTCGTCGATCTCGAACGCGCGGGTACTCCGG
>DASWDK010000003.1:0-1996 GCA_036395335.1 Thermoanaerobaculia bacterium | reverse complement strand
TGCGTGCGCGATTCATGTCGTTTCCATCCGATCAGGCTTTGACCAGAGAAGCTTCGCGCGAGTGGAGCTCGGCGATCGAGGACTGGATCTTCTCGGCCAGTCTCTGGCGGGAGAACTCCGCCGCGAATCGTACCGCGTTCTTGATCGCTTTCGCGCTCGAGCGACCATGGCAGATGATGACGCAGCCTTTGACCCCGAGCATCGGGGCGCCGCCGTACTCGGAGTAGTCGAGCCGCTGCTTGAAGCTGCGAAACGCACTGCGGGACAGCAGAAACCCGACCGAAGCCTGGAGCGTCCGCTTGATCTCCTCGCGGAGGAGCTTCTCGACCATCTCGCCGAGCGCCTCGGAGACCTTGAGGATGACGTTGCCCGTGAAGCCGTCGGTCACGATCACGTCGACTTTTCCGTCGAATACGTCGCGGCCCTCGACGTTGCCGATGAAGTTGAGTCCCGCCTCCTTCACGACCTTGAAAGCTTCCTTCGTACGATCCGTCCCTTTCGTATCCTCTTCGCCGATCGACATCAGGCCGATCGACGGCGATTCTTTTCCGAAGACGAGCTGGGCGTAGATGGAGCCCATCACCGCGAACTCCTTGAAATGCTGCGTCTTCGCGTCCGGGTTGGCGCCGACGTCTAAGAGCAGGCAGTGTCCCGAGAGGTTTGGAAGGATCGCCGCGAGGGCCGGCCGGTCGACTCCTTCGATCGTGCCGATGACCATCTTCGCGCAGACCATCGCCGCGCCGGTATGGCCCGCGGAGACGAGCCCTTCCGCCCGTCCGTCGCGCACGCAGTTGGCCGCGACCCGGATCGACGAGTTGCGTTTGCGCCGCACGGCCGCGGTCGCCGGGTCGTCCATCGTGATGACCTGAGGAGCGTCCACGATCTCGACTTGAGGTCCCCGGTAACCCGTCTCGGAAAGGAGCTTCTCGAGATGGGACGCGCTGCCGACCAAGAGGCTGGCGATTCCGAACTCGCGCGCCGCGGCGACGGCGGCGTCCACGTTGACGTGAGGAGCGTGATCGCCCCCCATGGCGTCGACGGCGATGCGCATTCAGCCGAGCTTCCCGACGAGAGACACGGAGGCGGAATTATACGGTCGCGGCTCTTTGGTTCCGGAGCGCGGGGGTCAGACGTTGATCAGCTGCTTCCCTTTGTAGTACCCGCAGCGGGGGCAGACGCGATGAGGCGCTTTGGGCTCGTGGCAGTTCGGACACTCGGAGAGCGCGGGGAGGGCGAGCGCGTCGTGAGCGCGCCTCTTGTCGCGGCGGGCCTTGCTGTGGCGGCGCTTCGGGTTGGGCATGGGTTGTTCCTATCCTTTCTTCAGGAGCTGGAGCGCTCTCCAGCGCGGATCGATGACCTCGACTGCGCAGTGGCATTCCGACACGTTCCGATCGGCCCCGCAGTGCGGGCAGAGGCCGCGGCAATCCTCGCGGCACAGCGGCTTCATCGGGATGGCGATCTGGATACGCTCCTCGACGATCGGGGCGACGGAGACCACCGGGTCCTCGTAGAAGTAGGCGTCGAGGTCATCCCGATCGAGCGAAAGCTCCGACTCGGCGACGGGCCGCCGGTGGTAGAGAAGGAGCGAGAATTCCTCTTCGTGCGTGAATCCGTAGTGCGCCAGGCATCGGCTGCACTCGAGCTTCCCTTCCCACGAGAGCCGGGCGGAAAGCGAGTACCCGCCCTCGACGCGCGACACCTCCCCCTCGATGTGTGCCGGAGAGACGGCGACGAGCGGCTCGCGGGCGAGCTTCTCGACGGTGAAGGGCACCTCGAAGTCGAACCGGAGAGGCTCGTCGACGACGGCTTCGAGCGAGAGGCTGGGCCCGGGCTTCATGATCGAACCGGTGATTCTAGCGATTCCGGTCGTCGAGTCAAACCTCTGATAGCTTGGGTTCGGGATGAGAATCGCCGTCGACGCGCGGGCTCTTCTCGGTCAGAGCACGGGCATCGGCACCTATACCCGCGGCATCTCCCGCGCGCTCGCGGCGCGCGG
>DASWDK010000002.1:0-12607 GCA_036395335.1 Thermoanaerobaculia bacterium | reverse complement strand
GCTCGTCGGGGGAGAGGTGCTCGGCGCCGACCACGTTCCGGCTCTCGACCACCGCCCGCGGCCCTTCGGTCACGTGCACGTTGACGATCAACCGGTCGGGCCTCGAGCCCTCCGTGATCGCCGGATCCGCAATCCGGGCGTTCACCCAGCCCCGGGTCTGATAGTAGCCGAGCATCGCGTCGACGTCGTCCTTCAGGACTTGGTCGACGAGGTAGCCGGGGCGCAGGAGCGGCAGCCCTTTCTTCTGCGTCACCATAAGCTTCTTCAACTGCTTGTCGGAGACCGCGTCGTTCCCAGCGATGTCGATCTTCTCGACGGCGAACTTCGGACCCTCCTCGACCGTGATCGATACGGTGAGCTCATCTCCCTGCTCGGCCATCGCGTAATCCACTTTCGCGCGGTAGCGCCCCTTGCGCTGAAGCCCGCGCCTCGCCTTCTCGGTGTACTGAAGGATCAGGTCTTCGTCGAAGATCTGCCCTTCCAGCAGATCCCGCACTTCGCGGCGGACCCGGCTTTCGCGGATTCCACGCGTCCGGAACACGACGCGAGGGCCGACGGTGATCCGGTAGACCGGCATCACGCGCCCGTCCTCGGTCGGCTGCGCGGCGATCAGTTCGACCGTCCCCCGGAGACGCGCGTTCCTTTGGAGGAACTTCGTCATCCGGTCCGCGTCGGCGCGGGCCTTTGACTCCCGGTAACGGTCGCCCGGGTCGAGGCGGACCTTCTTCAGGAGCTCTTCTCGCGTGAACGGCCGGATGTCCCCGTCGAAGAGCGGCGGCGCGGTCCGGGCAGGCTTCCCCGCCTCGATGTGGTAGATGACTTCGGCGTCGAAGGTCTTGCGGTCGAAGAAGACCTCCGGCTGGATGGTCGAAGCGATGTACCCCTCGGCGTCGAGGCGCCGCTTCAAGGCGCCCGCTCCCTCCTCGAGCTCCTCGGCCTGGAAAACTGCGCCCTCCGAGAAGGGGATCACCCGCCGCATCTCCTCCTTCGAGACGGACACGCCGTCGTCGAATTTCAGCGGGTTGACCCGAAAGGAGCGGAAGAGGTGGACGATCACGGCGACGCCGCCTTCGACCGGCTCCGCCTCGATCCGGACGTCGGAGAAGCGGCGCGTCGCGAAGAGGTTGCGGATCGTCGAGCCGGTCGTCTCCTCGGTCAGCGGTTCGCCCGACCGGATCGAGACGAGCCGCGAGACTTCCTCCTCGTCGACCGGACCGTCGGAGGTGTACACGACCGAGGCGACCGTGCGACCGAAGAGCGGCGCCGGCTCGGACGGCCGCTGGCCGACCGCCGCGGGAGTCGTCGCGAGGAGCAGGAGGAAGAAAAGCGCCGGGGCACCGTCCGGTGCCGCTGACCGCCGCCTCTTCCGGTTCCGGTAGCGCCTCAAAACCGCTGCCGCCGGCGCACGTTGATCGAGTAGATCCCGTTCTCGTCGCGGAGCGCCTGCAGCGTGATCGTCTGCGTCACCCGCCACTCGAGCTGAACGACCGATTCCTTGTCGGAGTTCAGGGATTGCGAATACGTCACGAGCAGCTCCGGGGTGATCTGCTTGCCGACCGTCGAGCGGATGTCGGTCAGCTGGCTTCCAGTGAAGACCGGATCGATCTGGAACCGATCGAGCCGGAAGAGCCGCTGGGTGCGGCGCGCGAGCGAACCGGTGACTGCTCCGGCCACGACGCCCCCCGCGGCCGACACGAGCGATTGATTCGCCTCGCCGCCGGTGCGCTGACCCGGTGCCGCGCCGGTCAACAGCAGTCCGATGACCGCGTCGTCGGAAAGCGGGGGGTCCGAGGTGAACGTCGACTGGATCCGCGGCCAGGTGCCCACGAGGTTGACCACCAGGTCGTAGCCTTTGACCTCCGCTCGCGCGCGCAGGTCCACGATCGGCGCGACGCGCGCCGTGTTGGCAAAGGTGACAGTGCCCGATTCGATTTCGTACTGGACGTCGCGGAACGTGATGCGACCCCCTTCGTCGAGGAGGATCTGACCGAGAAGGATCGGCTGCGCGACCGTTCCGCGCGCGACGAGATCGACCTCCGCTGTCAATCGCGCGACGTTGTTGCGCACCTCGAGAGCCGCGGAGGAGACGATCCTCACTTCGAGCGCCGTCTGTTCCTTCCACGGCTCCCTGGCGGCGATCGAGCCGCTCGGCCGGCTTCGCTCGAGCAGATCCGATAGGGTCACGCCGAAATCGCGCGAGTACGTCCCGCGGAGCAGCGTTACCTCTCCCCGCACGACGTTCCCGCCCGGAACGCCCGTGGCGACGAGGTCGGCATCGACGACGAGCCGCATGTCTTCCGGATATCGGAGCGCCACGTGTCGCGCCTGGATCGTCAGCCGGAAGTTCGAGGGCTTCAGCCCCTCGAGGTTCACGCTTCCCGCCGCCAGGAGATCTCCCCCTCCGACGCGCGCGCGGATGCCGTCGATCTCCGCGCTCGAGCCGTGGAACGAAATGACGCCGTCGATGTCGTCCAAGATCTGCGTCAGGCCGGCCAGGCGGTACTTGCCGTTCTCGATCCGAACGGTGCCCGAGAGGGTCGGGGACTGGAGCGTGCCAACGGCGTTGACGTCGACTGCCAGCCGCCCGGAAAGCGCGAGATCGGGCAGGCCGAGAGAAACGAGCGAGGCGTCGATCGGGCCGGCAACCGCAATCGAGAGCGCCTTCGAGCCACCGAAGTTCATCGATCCGCGCACTTTCAGATCCGTTCCCTCTCCCACGGCGTGAAACTCGTCGAAGACGAGCTCCTGCTTTCCGAGCACGATCCGAACGTCGCCCGAGGTGCGGAGCACACCGGGCCTGTCCGGGAAGTCGAGCCGGGCCTCGGTGACGGTGAAGAGACCGGAGAGGAACTCTCCCGCCTTCGCCGGAAGCGTCAAGACACCCTTCACCGCGAGCGCGCCGCCTCGCCCGGGCGGGAGCTCGAGCGGCGTGAAGAGAAGCAGGGCAGCGAGGTCTCTCGCGTCCAGCGAGACCGAGACACGCGATCCGGGCTCGAAGACGTTTCCCTGAGCGGTCACGGACCAGCGTTCTCGCGCCACGACCGAGCCCGTGAGATCTCCCGCGACGATCTTCGCCTCGAGCCGCGGCTCGGTCTTCTCCGGCAGGCGGTGGCCGAAGAGGCTCGCGTCGGCGAGCGTCGCCGTCGCCGTCAGATCGGGCCGGTCGATCTTTCCCGATCCCGCCACCTGAAACGACAGCTTTCCGGAGACCCGGTCGGAGAGGTCGGAGAGAGCGGTGATCGACTGAATCGGGATGGCGTCGCCGGCAAAGCGCGCCTCGAAGGTCTTGTCTTCGATTCCGATCGAACCGCTTCCCCCGATCATTCCTCCGCCGAGCTCCGCGCGAACGTCCGCGAGCTCGAAGCGGCCCGGCGCGAAGAGCACGCGTCCGGTCACCTGCGGCACTCTCTGCCCCCAGATCACTGCCTCCTCGAGCGTGATCGGGCCGCCACCCGAGAGAGACTTCGTCGATCCCGCGATGGGAAAGCTGCCGGACACGAGCCCTTCCACCGGGTAATCGAGGTCGAGATAGTCGAGCAGCCTCGCGAGTGGATATTCATGGGCGGCGATCTGGACATCGAGCTTCCGCGTGCCGGCCGCTTCCCGGTAACGGACGGTTCCTTCCAGCGAGAGGCTCGCCTCTCCGTCGTACACGCGCAGAGGCCGGAAGACGAAAGCTCCTTCCTGAATGTCGGCGGTTCCGCGGACGCTCCCGAACCGGACCCCTGCCCAGACCGCATCTTCCGCGGAGAACTGCACCGAGGCGTCCGGATTCCCCCAGGTCCCGGCGAGATGCCCCATGACCCTTCCGGTACCGCCGAGACCGAGCGCCTCCGGCCGACCACCGGTCGCCGCAAGGAGGTTCTGGAAGAGCCGGTCGACCTCGGAAAGGTCGCGAGACGTCAGATCGAGGTCGAAGTCCGGAGTCCATTGCCCGATGCGGAGACCCCCGGTCAGGTCCACCGTCGTCTGCGGGAAGCGCAGCGTCACACCTTCGAACCCGATGCGGCCGCCGACGACCGAAAGCGGGCCGCCGCCGCCGGTGGGCAGGCCGTGGCGTCCCGCGACGAGCGACACCGCCGGCCCGGGCTGGACCTCGAGCGACCCGCCGCCGTCGGCACGCTCGATGCCGGCCTCCTCGGCAAAACGCAATGCGAGCGTCACGTCCGCCGCTCCCGAGAGTCCCGTCCCGGGGAGATCCAGGTCCGCGAAGAAGCGTTCGAGCGACAGCCCTCGTCCCTCGAGCGCGATCGTGAAGAGACGGGGCTTGTCGACGAGGCTCGCGATGCGGACGACCCCCTGAGCCTCCCCGCCGGCGTACCGGCCGCGCTCAATGTGCGCGACGAGCTCCTGCGGCCGCGCGTCCACCGAAGCCTCGAAATCGTCGAGAAGGAACCCCTTTGCATCGATCCGCGGCGACACGACCCGTCCCGCGATCCGGAAATCTCCCCCCGGCGGGACGTCCAGCCGCGCTTCGACGCGCGCGTCGCCGGCGAAGCCAAGGTGAGAGTGAAAGATCCGCTCGACCTCCGTAACCGAGACCTCTGCCGACGCGAGAAAGGTCGTTCGGGAACCAACGCCCGTCTCGATCGCGCCGACCGCGGTCAGCCGGCCGAACGATCCGCTGAGCGCGAGCGTTTCGAGCACGACCCCGCCGCCCGGCTCCACATGGAAGCGGGTTGCGAGGCCCGAGACGATCGGCTCGGCGTCGGGAAGCGACAGAGTCATTTTCCGCGACGTGAGCGCGCCGTTGTAATGGTCTTCCCCGATCGCCGTCAGATCGCCCGCGAAGTCCTCGAGCGTTACGTCGAGATTCGCCTTCCGGCCATCCAAGTCGAAGACGCCCTGCTGAATGATGACTTCGCCCACGCGCACCTTCAGCCCCCCCTTGCGGGCGGGCCGGTTGATGCCGGCCGGAACGTTCCAGGACCCGTCGGGGAACTGCACGAGAGAAACCTTCGGGTGCACCGCCCGAATCCGACCGAGCCGGAGCTCCTGCCCCGTCAAGGAAACTCCGCCTCCGATCGACACCTCGTCCGCCGACAGAAACGGCTCCGGGCCGAGCCTCGGATCGTTGCCGATCTTGACGTCCGCGAGCCGAACGGAGGGAGGCAAGAAACGGATTTCGACCTGCCGGAAAGTCACCGGCCGGCCGAGCGCGGCGGAGATCCTCGTCTGGGAAAGGCCCTGGAACAGGTTCTGGAATCTTTCCGAGTTCCACACGGCATAGCTCGCGAGCACGAGGAAGACGACGACGACCCCGAAGAGACGCAGCGCGGAGAGGTGGAGCGCCGGGTGGTCAATCTCCTCCGGCGGCGAAGGGGGATGCGGGCTCATTCCGACTCGGAACTCCGGGCTCTGGATCCTGAACTCACTTCAGATTCCCCAGTTCAATTTCTCCGCCAGATTGCGGAAGTGGTCGTCTTCCGGAGGCCGCAGGAGTGTGACCGCCGACGACGCCGGCCGGATCTCGACGGAGCACTCCGGTCCGATGGGAAGGCCTTCCTGCCCGTCCAGAGTGAGATACACGCCTCCGGACGTCGGCGCATCGAGAACCCGAAGACCGATCACGGTGTCGGCCGGTACCACGAGAGGACGCTGCGACAGCGTGTGTGGACAGATGGGCGTGACGACGACCGCCGGGAGCTGCGGGTGGAGAATCGGTCCGCCCGCCGAGAGGTTGTAGGCGGTCGAGCCGGTCGGGGTCGCGACGATCACGCCGTCCGCACGGAACTCGGCGACCGGCCGGCCGTCGAGCTCGACGCGGAAGGTCGAGATTCGCGCGAGAGCCTCCTTGTTCAGAACGGCGTCGTTCAGAGCGCGGAACCGCGCCGGACGTGGACCGCCGGTTACGGTAACGGCGAGACGCAGACGGCGGTCCTCCCGGAATTCGCCGGCTAAGACCTCGTCCAACCGCGAGAGAGCTTCCGAACGCGACAGCCCCGCCAGGAACCCGAGGACGCCGACGTTGATTCCGAGAACCGGCGTCGACGTCGGCGCCGCGCGCGCGATCGAGAGGAGTGTTCCGTCTCCGCCGACGACGATCACGAGATCGACGGCGCGCGCGAGGCTGTCCCGCGGCAGTCCGTCGGGTCGTCCGAGCGCCCGGGCGCTGTCGGAGTCGAACCGGACCTCGAGACCCCGGCTTTCGAGCGCGCCTTCGAGAGCTTCGGCGAGAGAGAGAGCGGCCTTCAATGTGCACTTGCACGAGAGCCCCACCCGCCGGAATCGCGCCGGCGCCGAGCGCGGAGAGCGAGGACGGGCCGAAGCTCGCGACCCCTTCATCCCGCTCAATTTACACGAAAGGCGACGAGAAACTCCTCGTTGCCGCGGGCTCCCCGGATCGGAGACGGAATCGAACCGATCCATTCGAGCCCGAGGCGGCGACCGAACTCCTCTCCTTCGGCGAGGACACGCTTGCGGACTTCGTCAGACCGGACGATCCCGCCCTTGCCGACCTCCGCGCGTCCCGCCTCGAACTGCGGTTTGATCAGCACGACGACGGCGCCCCCTCTCGCGACGAGAGCCGCGACGGACGGCAGGATGAGTCGCGTGGAGATGAAGGAGACGTCGATCGCGGCGAGATTGACCGGCTCGGGTACCTGCTCGCGAGAGAGAGAACGCGCATTGACCTTCTCCTCGACGACGACGCGCGGGTCGCCCCGCAGCTTCGCGTCGAGCTGTCCGTGCCCGACGTCCACTGCGTAGACCCTCGCCGCGCCGCGCTGGAGGAAGCAGTCGGTGAAGCCGCCGGTCGACGCGCCGACGTCGAGACAGACGAGCCCCGCCGGATCGAGCCCGAAAGCCTCGAGCCCGGCGGCGAGCTTGACTCCCCCGCGGGAGACGTAGGGGTGCGGCGGCCCTTCCACCGTGACGTCCGCGGTTTCTTCGACCGCCGTTCCCGCCTTGTCGGAGCGGCGCCCACCGACCGCGACGACGCCGGAAAGGATCATCGCCTGCGCCTTCTCACGCGTCGCGGCGAAACCTCGGAGGACGAGCAGCCGGTCGAGCCGGATGCGGGCCACGTTTCTACTCGAAAGTCAGGAGGACTTTCACGGAGCCCTCGGGATCGGCGGCGCGCGCGAACGCTTCGGGGGCACGCTCGATTCCGAAGCGGTGCGTGACGAGATCCCCGACCTCGATTCGCCGTGAGGAGAGGAGCGACAGCGCCTCCCGCATGTCCTCGGGTCCCGCGGAGTACGAAGGCACGATCTCGACTTCCCGGAAGTAGAGGTCGTACGGCGAGAGAGCCAGCCGCTCCTCCGGCGCGGCCATGGTGAACGCGAGGAGCGTTCCGCCCGGCGCGACCGCCTCCAGCGCCGACTCGATCACCGAGGCTTTCCCCGGCCCGACGAAGACGAAGTCGAAGCTTCCCGATCGGGCGAGCGGGGCGCGGGAGACGTCGATCACCTCCGCCGCGCCGCTCCTCTTCGCAACGTCGAGTCGCGAAGCGACGCGGTCGGCCCCGGCGATCCTCGCGGCCCCGAGGGACTTCGCGAGACGGATCGCGAGCTGTCCCGTCGTGCCGAGGCCAACGGCGAGCGCGGACCGTGACGCGTCGAAGCCACCTCTCCGGAAGGCTTTCACAACCGTCGCGAGCGGCTCGACGAACGTCGCCTCCTCGTCGGTCAGCGCTGCTGGCGTCTCGAGAGTGTCCCGCGAGAGGTTGCCCGCCGGGATCCGGACGAGCTCCGCCATCCCTCCCGGATCGAGGCTCGATTCCCGCCACCGCCGGCAGTGGACCGGCCGGCCACTCCGACAATCGCCGCACTCGCCGCAGGACGCGTGGTGGTGCGGAACCACACGGTCGCCGGGCGAGAAACCGTGATCGCCCTCCCCGATCTCGACGATCATCCCGGCGACCTCGTGACCGAGGACGGTACCGGCCTTCTTCCGGACGTACCAGCCGAGGAGATCGGATCCGCAGATCCCGGAGGCGCGCGTGCGGAGGAGCGCTTCTCCCGGCCCGATTCGCGGCACCGGAACTTCCACGACGGACACGGATCCATCTCTCTCGACGCGCACCGCCTTCATGGCGAAACCGCGTACCGGATCCCTTCGCGGCGGCTCTGCGCGGCGAGAAACCGCGGAAGATCGGAGAGATTTCCGCGGTCGGTGACGAGCGGCGTCGGATCGATCTCTCCCGCGGAAAGCATTCTCATCGCCTCGCGCGCTTCCTCCGGCGAGTAGTGGAAGGAGCCGATGAGCGAGATCTCGGAGTAGTGGAGGCGCGCGGCGTCGTACGTCACCTTCACGCCGGGGGCGCAGCCGCCGAAGAGGAGGACTCTCCCGCCCGGGGCGACGAGATCGGGCAACCGTTGCCAGGCGGTCTCGTCGCCCGTGCAGTCGACCGCCGACTCCGGGGCACCCTCCGCATGGTCCCGCAGCGAATCGGGCGACTCGCGCTCGAGGTCGAGAACCCGAGCGCCGTACCGGCGTGCGATCGCGAGACGGTCTTCTCCGCCGCGCGCCGCGACGATCGTCGGGACGCCGCGCAGGCGGGCGGTCGCGGCCCACAGGAGGCCGAGCGCACCCGCTCCGTACACGAGGAGCCTTCCGCGCGCTCGATTGAGCCGGCTCCATCCGTGAAGGACCGACGCGAGCGGATCGAGGAAGGCGGCCGTCTCGTCCGCCATCCCGTCTGGAACCGGATGGAGGTTTCGAGCCACCACGGACGCGGGCACCCGCAGCAGATCGGCGAAGGCCCCCCACGTCCGATCGCCGTGCCCCGGCGCGCACAGGTTCTCGAAGCCGCGGCGACAGTCGGCACATCGGCCGCACGGTCCCGAGATGCCCGGCACCACGCGGTCTCCGGTGCGGAAGCCTTCGACCCCTTCCCCGACTTCCGCGATCTCGCCGCAGGCTTCGTGTCCCATGGTCACGGGTAGCGCGATCCGCGGATGTCCGCGCTCGAGGAGCTTTCGGTCCGTTCCGCAGGTCAGGGCCGCGAGCACGCGGAGCACGACCTCGCCCCGGCCGGCGCGAGGCGGCGGTACGTCGCGCTCGTCGAAATGCCCGATTCCTGTCTGGACGAAAGCGCGCATCTGGAAAAGGGTCCGCTAAGACTGACGCTCGGCGACGAAGCGCGCGAGCTCGGCGAGCCGCCCGCCGCCCCCCGGAAGCGCTCGGGCGTGCGTCATCGCTTCCTCGACCCTTTCCGCGAGCATCTCCCGCGAGCGATCAATTCCCCAGACCGCGGGAAACGTGAGCTTGTGCGCCTCGGAGTCGGTCCCCGAACGCTTCCCGAGCGTCGTGGCGTCGGATTCGACATCGAGGAGGTCGTCCTTCACCTGGAACGCCAGGCCGAGGGCGCGTCCGTACGCGTCGAGCCTCGCGAGCACGTCCCCGGAAGCAAAGGCATAGAGTCCGCCGGCCGACGACGAAGCCCGGATGAGGCGACCCGTCTTGGCCTCGTGGATCGTCAGGAGCCGCTCGGGCGATCGGAGACCCATCCTCTCGGCTTCCAGATCCGACACCTGGCCGCCGATCATTCCCTCGCTTCCGATTGCCTGTGTGACGAGCTCTAAGATCTCGAGCTTCACCGCGGCATATCGCTGCCCCTCGGGATGGCGCGCCAGGACCGCGAGGCCGAGGGTGAGCAGCGCGTCGCCGGCGAGAATCGCGACCGCCTCTCCGAAGATGACGTGGGAGGTCGGCGCCCCGCGCCGCAGGGGCGCGTCATCCATAGCCGGTAGGTCGTCGTGAACGAGCGAGTAGGTGTGGAGGAGCTCCAGCCCGCAGGCTGCCGCGAGCACCTCGTCGGCGGGAGCTCCGAGGGCTTCGGCGGCCGCGAGGCACAGGATCGGACGAAGCCGCTTCCCTCCCGCGAACAGGCTGTGCCGTACCGCGCGATGGAGCGTCTCGGGCCAGCGGGACTCGGCCGGCACCAACCGCTCGAGCTCGGAGTCGATCTCGGCCCGGCGCGCGGAGAGATACTCGGCGATGCTCCGTTCAGCCGCGGTCGTCGTCGTCGGAGTCCTCGCCGGTGATCGGTCCCGCCTCGAAGGGGACGGTCTTCCATTCCTCGCCCGACTCCTTCAAGACGAGCTCGACGGACTTGCCGACCTCCTTCAACTTCGCGTCGCAGAAGCGGGCGAGCGCCATTCCCTCCTTGAAGAGCTCGAACTGCTTCTCCAGACCGAGCTCGTCGGATTCGATCTCCGAGACGATCGCCTCGAGGCGCTCCATCGCCTCCTCGAAGCTCCGCTCCTTCTTCGAAAGGCGCGCGGTCACGGTTTCTCCTCCATCGGTTCGGAGAAGAGCGGCCCGAAGTCGTCGTCCGTCGGCCGCGGTGGTCGTGGAGCCGGCGCGCCCCGAGCGATCGCGCGAAGCTCTCCCTCGTGGAGCCGCACGCGGATTCGCTCCCCGGGTCGGACCGATGCCGCCGAGAGCAACGGAGACTTGGTTCCCTCGCGGTAGGCGACGGCATATCCGCGGGCGAGGATCGCGAACGGGTTCACGAGACCGAGCTTCTCCCCGAACTCGCGGAGCTTCCCGGTCCGGCGCTCGAGCGCGCGGTCCATCCGGTCCTGGAGCTGCCGGCGTCGATTCGCGGCAGCGTCCATCTTCCGGGACAGCTCCGCGACCCGCGGGAAGGCGGTGAGCGCGCGCCGAGCGCTTTCGAGGCGCGCCGCGTCGCGGGCCGGGCGGCGTTCGAGCGCGCCCTTCAGTGCGGCGAGACCTTGCGCCACGCGCTCGCTTCGCTCCCGCAGCCGGTACCGAAACCGCAGGAGTCCCTCCGCCCGCGCCTGCTCGGCGACCCGCGCTCGACCGAGAACCAGCCGCGACCGGATCGCCCGCTCGACCCGGAGCCGCCACCCTTCCGTGCGGCTGCACAGCTCCTCTTTTCTCTCGACCACGAGCTCCGCGGCGGCCGACGGAGTCGCGGCGCGCAGGTCCGCGGCGAGGTCGGCAATGGTGACGTCGGTTTCGTGGCCGACGGCCGAGATCGTCGGGATACGGGAGGCGGCGAGCGCCCGCGCAACTCTCTCGTCGTTGAACGGGGCGAGGTCCTCGGGCGAGCCGCCTCCCCGCGTGACGATCAGAACGTCGAAACCTCCCCGGCGGTTGAACGCGCGGATCCCCTCCGCGATCTCCATCGCCGCTCCGATGCCCTGCACTCGGGCCGGGTAGATGGTGATCGCGAGCCCGTCGTGCCGCCGCCGGAGCACGTTCAAGATGTCGCGGATCGCCGCTCCGTCGGGCGACGTGACCAGGCCGAGGGAGCGCGGAAACAGTGGGATCCGGCGCTTGCGGCCCGTCTCGAACAGGCCCTCCGCCATGAGGCGCGCCTTCAGCTGCTCGAAAGCCAGCTGCAGAGCCCCCGCCCCGACCGGCTCGATCTGGAACGCCTTCAGCTGGAACTTCCCCTGCGGCGGCCACAGGTCGAGCGAGCCGCGCACGACGACCTCGAGCCCCGGCTCGACTCGGAATGGAATGCGCTCCCGATCGGAGGCGAAGATGATCGCGTTCAAACAACCGGTCCGGTCCTTCAGCGTGAAGTGGCCGTGGCCGCCGATGACTTTCCAGCTGCCGATCTCTCCCGTCACGGCGACGTCGCGCCACGACGCGCGCAGGCTGCCGCCCACCTCGGCGAGGAGCTCCGAGACCGTGTAGGGGCGCGGTGGCGCGGCGGCTAAAACCGGGCGGGGAAACATCCGGCTCACGATTGTATCCGGCGGACCCCGCGGACGGCGTCAGAGGCGTCGGCCCCCTCGAGTCGCGAAACCGAAGGCGAAGCGGCGCCCGGCGTCATCCCGCGGCAGAACGGAAGAGCGAGAAGCGGCAGCGTAGCCATCAACACTTCTTTGTCGCCGAAGTTGTACTCGAAAAAGCCGGCGACCGTTGCGGCCGCGACGCCGAGGAATGCCGCCGCCGCGACGACGGGCCGGCGGGTCGGATCCCCGAAGGACGTGCGATCCGCATTTCTTCGTCGGACGAGGAGCAGCCGGCCCGCCCGCGCGAAGAAGAACACGAGCAGCGCGACGTACGCGGCCGCGGCGAAGACGCCGCTGGCGGCGGCGATCTGCAGGACGTTGTCGTGGAGATGCGGCACCCTCCAGCGCGGCGCGTCCGGGTCGCGATAGAGCACGTAGTACGGCTTCACGAGTTCCGGACCGAGCCCGAAGATCGGGCGGTCGGCGATCATCCGCGCGCCGGCGCTCGCCATCGCGATCCGGTCGCGGTTCGTCCGGTCCGTGGGGTCGGCGATCGAGGCCGCACGTCCCCGGACGCCGGCTGGCAGCAGCAGGAAGATCGACACGAGCGCCGGCGCGAGGACGAGGAGCCCGAGCGGCCGGCGCAGAGACAGGTAGGCGGCGACGGCCACGACGGCCCCGACGTAGGCGCCACGCGTGAGAGTAAAGGTCATGGCCGCGAACGGGATCAGCGCGACGAGGCCCAGCCAGCGTTGAGCGCCGCGGCTCTCGCAGAGGAATGCGAGGAGGACGCATCCGGCGAGAAGGGTGAGTCCCGACAGCGTCATGTAGTGGGACAGATTCGCGTGAATCCGACTCTGCAGGTTCGGCGCTCCGCGGACGAGCTGGGCGAGTCCGAAGAGCGCCATCACCGTCCCGCTCGCCGCGACGGCGAGAAGAATCGCCCGGGC
>DASWDK010000001.1:0-23238 GCA_036395335.1 Thermoanaerobaculia bacterium | reverse complement strand
GCGTTTGATCCCTTTCATCAGGAGGTTGCTTCCGAACTCCTCGGCGGCGTGACCGAGCTCGAAGTCGGTCAGGTCGGTCCCCTTCGAGAGCAGCAGGTCGCGCGCGAACGCATGCGTCTCGTCGAAGACGCGGTACGCACGGCGCCAGAGCGCGAGCTCCTCGGGAGTCTTGACCATGCGCATCTTTTCGCAGTGGTCGGAGATCGAGCTGAACTCGGTGGTCTTGACGAAGGTCTTCGCGACCGAGTCTCTCTGCCGGCTGTTGAGCTCCCGGTCCGTTGCGATGCGCTTTCCTTCGTAGCCGCGCTTCTTCAACCCCTTCAGCATCCATTCGTAGAGGTTGACCTTCTCGCCCTGCTGGACCTTGCCCAGGTTGGGAAAAGCGCCCTCCGCGTGCTGGAAGTCGAAGTAGGACTCGGTCTCGGTGGCCCACCAGCTCTTGACGAGGTCACGGTCGAGACCCGGATGGAACCAGATCGTCGCGAGCTTGTCCGACGGCAGGAAGACGAGGAAAGGCCGCTCGGTCGTGGAGTGGAAGAGGCCGGTGAAGTAGATGATGTTCCAGCGGTCCGAGAGGAGAGCGCCGGCGTAACCCTGGTCCTGCAGGTAATCCTGCAGGAGCTTGACGCGCCCTTTGTGCCACTCGAGCGGCAGCCGGTCGAGGGTGGCCGGCGCGAGGCCGTCGTCCTCCTTGAGGAAGAGCGCGGCCGACTTCGAGCCGTCGACCCCGGCCTGCGCGGCGACTGTTCGCGCGAGAAGAGAGCCCGCCGCGGCCCCGGTCGTCGCGAGAAGCGAACGCCGACTGATCTTCATTGGTCCCTCCGTGAGGAAGCGGAATCGTATCGAATCAGCGGAGCCCCTCGACGACGTACAAGAGCGCGTCGCTGCGTCGCGCGGCATACGCGTAGGAACGGCCGTCCGCCGCGATCACGAGGCGTCGCACATAGGTCGCCGGATCGGCGGGCTTTATCTCCTTCCAGAACGTTCTCTTGCCCGTATCGAGGTCGAGAAGCCAGACCTTCGTCCCTCCGCGAGGCCGTCCGACGTAGATCGAGCGGCCGTTCGAGCTCCACCGGATCGGCTGCTCTCCCGGCTCGAGCCCCGCAATCGGCCGGGGATCGCCGCCCTCGATCGAGTATCGGAAGAAGACGGCTTCCCGTCTTCCCAGGAACCAGCGGCCGTCGGGTGAGACGGTGCCGGCCGCCGTCGCGGGCGGCGCAACCGTCGTGACGAACGGGAGATCCACTCCTTCCGGGCTGATCGGACGCGGTACACCATTCTCGGTCGCGAGGAGGTAGACTCGGATCCCCTTGCCCTTTTCGCGGCCCGAGAAGACGAAACGCTTTCCGTCGGGCAGCCAGGCGGCCTGTGCCGTCGTTTCGATTCCCGGGAGGACGAGGATCTTCGGTTCCCCGGTCCCCGTGGGGAGGAGCACGAAGCGGTCGGGAGCGTTCGGATTTCGGGTCAGGACCCACTTCTCGTCCGGCGTGCGCGCCAGCCCCTGGCCTTCCCCGAGACGGATCGCCGGTGAGCCGTCCATCTTCCGCAGATAAATGGCGAAGTTCTTCCCGCCCCCTTCGCGCCACTCGCTGAACAGGATCGTCCTGCCGTCGGCGGAAAAATCCACCGGAACTCCCCCATCGAGCCACGTGAGATTGCGCTCGACGGTCTCGCCGGAAGCGAGCCCCCAGACCGAATCGATCAGCGTGTGGTGAGCGAGAAGCACGCGGCCGTCGCGGGAGATGTCGTCGAGCTCGAGAAGGCCGGGCATCTGCGCGACCAGGCGGACCTTGCCCGCGAGATCCGCCGCGTAGAGAGCGCTCGGCTTTCCGGGCTCGGCCACCGCGGTGAACCAGATTTCCTCGCCGTCGGGAGCCCAGCAAGGCGCCCCTCCCGGTATGTTGAACCAACCCGTCGAAACGGTTCTGAGTCGATCCCCCGATCGCCCGATCGTCATCACCGAACCGGTGTCCGGCTGAAAGAACGCGATCGAATCGCCGCTCGGCGAGAAACGCGGCGCGTAGAGCTCGCCTTCGCGTTCGCGGAGAACCTTTCCGACAGGAAACTCGAGTCGGTACCGCCCATTCACCAGATGCACGATCGCGAGCTCTTTTCCGTCCGGCGACCAGTCGGCGCTCGCATAGGGGACGTTCTCAATCGCCGGACGGGGCACCCCCCCGGCGAAAGGAACCCGTGCGAGCGTTCCGGTTATCGATCGGAGATTCAGCAAGACGGCCATTTCGCCCAACTTCGAGATGGAGAGGATGTCCGCATCCTGAATCTGGAAGGAGCGCGACTCGGGGCTTTCGGGACGCACCGCGTAAAGGCCCGGGCGCTCCCCCGCCCAGCCCGCTCCGTACACGATCGTTCCATCCGGAGCGAAACGGCCGTTGTACAGGTCCCCGCTCCGGAAGGTGAGCCGATGGAACGTGGGCGCCGACGACTTCGGGAGTCTTCTCACAGCCGCAAGCCAGCCGGCGAGTGTCCCCACGAGGATGAGAAGCAGAGCCGCCGTGGCGACGGTGGCGCGCCTTGCTCTTCGGAGCGGCCGCGGTCCGAGGTCGATCTCGGGTGGAACGGCGCCCGTGATCTCCGAAACATGGTCGCGCACGCTCGCGAGGTCGCGCGCCAGATCGCGCGTCGAGACGTAACGCTCCTCCGGATCCTTCGCCAGGCATCGCTCGACGATCCAGCGCAGCGGCGGCGGAACCTCGGCGCGGAGCTTTCCGACCGGCTCCGGATCCTCCCGGATGATCGCCGACATCGTCTCGGCAGCCGTCTTCCGCTGAAACGGCTTCCGGCCCGTCACGATCTCGTAGACGATCGATCCGAACGAGAACTGATCCGACCGGAAGTCGACCGGCTCCCCGCTCGCCTGCTCCGGCGACATGTAGCCGACGGTCCCCATGACGACGCCGGGATGCGTCTCCGGCTTCGCGAGCGTCGGCATGACCGAGAGCCCTCCGGACTCCGGCTCGACCAGCTTCGCGAGACCGAAGTCGAGGATCTTGACGAAACCGTCCTTCGAGATCATGACGTTTTCCGGCTTCAGGTCCCGATGAACGATCCCAGCCGCGTGTGCCTTCGCCAGGCCCTCGGCGACCTGCACCGCGATGTTCAGGACCCTTCGGACCGGCAATCCCTCCGGCACGGAAAGCTCCCGGAGGGTTCGTCCCTCTACGAGCTCCATCGCGATGTAAGAGGTTGAGTCGGATCGACCGATGTCGTGGACCGTGACGATGTTCGGATGGTTCAGAGCGGATGCCGCCCGGGCTTCCTGCTCGAACCGCGAGAGCCGGTCGGCGTTCTCCGAGAGCTCGGATGGAAGAACCTTCAGCGCGACCTCGCGGCCGAGCCGGGCGTCGCGCGCCCGGTAAACCTCCCCCATTCCGCCCGAACCGAGCGGAGCGAGAATCTCGTAGGGGCCCAGCCGGGATCCGATGGGAAGGGTCATCGTGAAGGGGCGAGCCTTCTTCGAAGAATCCTACCGCCGGGAGCGGCGCGCTCAGAACGCCTGCGAGCTCGAGAACGACACGAGCCAGCCGCGGCGGCCCTGCAAATCCGGCCTCAATGCATAGGCGACGTCGATTCGGAAGAGCGCGTGCCTCGACGCACGCGGCAAACCGACGCGCAAGCCGACGCCGGCGTCGACGCGAAGGTCGGAGAGCCGGATGGGACTCCCCGGAGGCCACGCGTATCCGGCGTCCACGAAGGCCGCGGCGCCGAGCACGAACAGATGGAGAAGCTCGGGGGTCAGCCGGACACGGTCTTCCAGGTTCAGGATGAGACGGCGGTCGCCCGCGAAGGCGTGGAGTCGGTACGCGCGCAGACCGTTCGCGCCGTCGGCCTCGAGCTGGACTTCGCGGTCGAGGCGGTCTCCCACCGACAGAATGGCCCGCCCGACGACCGTCTGCGCGGAGAGCTCGTTCAGGCGCCACACGGCGAGGAGCTCCCCCTCGGCGAGCGTGTTCTCGAAGGAGCCTCCGCGAGCGCGGGTTTCCGCGTTGAGCGAGCCGACCAGGAAACCCTTCGGCAGGATGAGCCCGTGGGACCATTGGAGAGTTGCGCCGACCGCCTGCTGCGTGCCGAAGGCGGAAGGGGAATAACCGAGCTCGAAGGAGAGCGCGTTTCCGAGATCGAAGTCCTCGTCCCTCAGAAAAAAGGCCACGTCGTGCTGGACGGAGAAGACCGGGCGCGCGAGCTCGAGCCGCCCGAAGAAGAAACCGAAGCGGCGCTCGTCCGGAAGCGTGAAACCCTCCGGCTCCCGCTCGACCGGACCGAATGTCACATCTTCCCGGCGGTAACCCACGAAGAGCCTCGCGACCGGACGGTCTCCTCCGTCGGAAAGCCTGCGCCCTGCCGACAGCTCGAAAGAGCGCGTCCGCACTCCGAAGCGGGCGATCTCACTCCCTTCCGCGTACAGCCGGGACTGGCGCATCCTCTGGTCGTAGAGGAGCGTCCCACCCGACTGCGAATCGAGCGAGCGGAATCCGCTTTCGAGCGAGAAGAGGCGGCGATCGCCGTCGCTGTTGTTGTCGTACAAGACATCGAGCGCGAGGCGCTTTCCGAGGAACTGAGGATCGGAGTAGAGGATTTCTCGCGTCGCGCGGTCGGGCCGCTCGGCTGCCGAGAGCGAAACCTTCTTGCCCAGTCCGAAGAGGTTCTTCTCCTCGAGCGAGACCCCGTAGTGTCCCTTGCCGCCCGCGCGGCCCAGAGATCCGGAGACCTCCGTCGTCCAGGCGTCGCGCGTCCGGACCACCAGGTCGACCTCTCCCTCGCCGACCGGCTCGGCGGTGATGGTCACCCTCCGAAAGAACCCGAGAGAGCGCAGGTTCCTTTCGGTCTCGGCCAGCTTCACGGGCTCGAGCGGGTCTCCTTCGGCAAAGAGCAACTCGCGCCGGATGACCTCCGCCCGCGTGACACCGTGGATCGCGTCGGCGGCCCGAGCCAGGAAGGAAGACTCCGCATCCTGGAAAACGTTCTCCGTTTCGATTCGGATGTACCGAATTCGCAACGGACTCTCTCCGGAGGACGGGGCCGTTCCGATGGCCCCGGAAAAGAGAACGCCCAGAAGGAGCACCCGGGCGCGCCCCCGATTCCCGCGCAGGGACCGCACACTAGAATTCATGCCGCGGAAGCAGAATTCATGCCGTGAAAGCGCAGTGAACGGATCGTTCTCGTGAGAGCGCTCGTGGTGGAAGATGATCAGCGGCTCCGTTCGCTGGTCGTGAGGACATTAGCACGTGCCGGGCTCGCCTGCGACGAAGCGGAGCGGGTCTCGGAGGCGGAAGAGCTTCTCTCCGTTCATGATTACGATCTTCTGGTGCTCGATCGGCGGCTACCGGACGGTGATGGACTGGAGGTCTGCCGCCGGGCGCGCCGGCAGGGATTCGGCCGGTCGATTCTGGTGCTCACCGCTCTCGACGACCCCGCGTCGACCGTCGAGGGCCTTTCGGATGGCGCCGACGACTATCTCGGCAAGCCCTTCGATCTCGAAGTTCTCGTGGCCCGCGCCCACGCTCTCCTGCGGCGCAACCAGCAACGGACCCCTTCGCAGCTCGTCTCCGGAAGCCTCAAGCTCGACCCGGGACGCCGCATGGCCTGGTGCGACGACGCCGAGCTCGCGCTGACCGCCCGCGAGTTCGCGATTCTGGAGACGCTGATGCGCCGGGCGGGCGGCGTCCTTTCCCGCGAAGAAATCCTCGAGCAGGCCTGGGGCGAGCGGGAAGAGCCGATGAGCAACACGATCGACGTGCTGATCGCCCGACTGCGAAAAAAGCTCGACGCACACGGTTCGACTTCGCGGATCGAGACCGTTCGCGGAATGGGATACCGCCTGACGTGACCATTCCCCGGCCGCGGAAAGCCCGAACGCGCATCGCTCTCGCGGGAGCGCTTCTCTCCGCCGCCCTCCTGCTCCTTCTCGCGCTCGGCGCGCGGACCACGATCCGGGAGCTCACCTTCCACGACATCGACGAGGAGCTCCGGACGCTCGCGATCGCAGTCGGGTCCGACTTCGAGATGGAGGGGCTCGGTTACCAGGAGTCCCTCGCGAAAGGTCTCGAAGCAAACGTGTTCGAATTTCGTCTGCAGAACCACTCGGCGATCCTCTTCGACGGCGACCGGGCGCTGACGGTTTCGGGAGACCTCGTTCGCCCGAGCCGGTCTTTCAGCCTCGCGCCCTACCGCGGCCGGACGGAGGATCCGTACATCGGCGTCGAGCCCTACAGCGGGCAGCGCCGGGTGTGCCGGTTCCTCGTGCTGCGGCTCGGGGGAAGAGCGGTCGGCGCGACCCTGGTCATCTTCCGGTCGATCGAGCCGGCGTTGAAAGGTCTCGCCCGCCTCGACCGCACGCTCGCGGGTCTGGTGCTGATCGGCTTCCTGGGGACCGCCGCGATCCTCGCCTTCGTGCTGGACCGAGCGCTGCGGCCGGTCGAGGAGGTCACGCGACTGGCGGAGTCCGTCGAAGCTCCCGACCTCTCGCGCCGCGTCCGAGTTTCCACCGGGGGCGAGGAGTTCCAGAGACTGACCGGGGTCATCAACTCGCTCCTCGAACGGCTCGAGGCCGCCTTCCAGGCGCAGCGTCGCCTCGTCGCCGACGCGGCGCACGAGCTGAAGACTCCGATCGCCGTCCTTCTTGGGGAAGCCCAGGACGCGATGCGGCCGGAAATGGCACGTGAAGAGCGGCGCCGCTCGCTCGAGACGATCGAACGGACCGCCCGCGGACTCGCCCGCGAAGCCGAGAATCTGCTGTCGCTCGCCCGGGCCGACACGGCGCCGGCTCCGCCGTTCGAGGTGGTGGACCTGGGGGCGATCGCGGAGCGGTCGGTTGAGGCTTCTCGAGGACTCGCCGCTCTCCGGGACGTGCAGATCGACCTCTTCCGCGAGAACGGGGCGAGCGTGCGCGGCGACCCGGCTGCGCTCTTTCGGCTGGCGACGAACCTCGTGTCGAACGCCGCGGTCTATTCCGATCCCGGCACCTCCGTCGAGGTCGTCGCCGGAACGCGCGGAAAGGAAGTGGTCTTCGAGGTGCGGGACCGTGGCCCGGGGGTGCCGGCAGCGGAACGCTCGCGGATCTTCGAGCGCTTCGTGCGGTTGGACACCGCCCGCGCGAAACACCCGGAGGGATCCGGTCTCGGCCTCGCGATCGTCGAGCAGGTCGCCAGCACGCATGGCGGACGGATCGAGGTCGAAGAGCGCGCCGGAGGGGGCTCGATCTTTCGGGCGGTGTTGCCCGCGGCGTGAGAAAAAAGTGGCCGGAGCCGTGAGGCTCCGGCCAGTTGGAGGGGGGATGTGCCTCCGCGAGCCGGGGCTCGGGGGACCGCAAGGTCCCCCGCTCAAGCTAAGAAGCTTTCGCCACCATCTTCGCGGACGCGATCCGAATCGATGTGGCGATGTTCTTTCCGTCCTTCTGGAACACGCTCACGTTGGCGCGCTCACCGTCCTTGAGCGATCCTCCGCGGACTTTCGTCGCCGCGGTCCAGGAGATCGAAGTCGCTTTTCCCGCCTTGTCCGTCAGCGAAAATGTCTTCGCCTTCTGATCGACCGAAGACACCGTTCCCTCCATCGTCATCGCGTGGTTCTTCGCCTTCGCCGCAGAGGCGGACGCGACGCCGATCGCGAGAACGAACGCGATCAACGAGAGCCAGGCAGTTTTCTTCATACCGGTTCTCCTTTCGCCCCGAGCGTAAGGCGAACGCGGTGAACGCCGCGTGAATGGATTCTGGCCGTAAGAACGATGAACCGAAGGTGAACGCCGCGGCGCTCTAGTCGAGCTTGATCGAAATCTGGGAGAGCGTCGGATTACGACCCGGATCGTTTACGGCGTCGAGCGCCGCAAACACGATGCCGTCGTGGAAGAAGGTCCGATCGGAAGCCCGAAGATTCAAAGCGAGCAGGCCCTCGCCGAAGACCTCGAACTCGCCGGGAAGGTCGTTTTCCTCGAGGAGCCGTCGAGCGACTGCGGCGATCCGATCGAGCAACTCGGCGGACGCGGGCTGTCCTTCGTCCTCGATCACGAAGAGCCGTTTTCCGGGGGCCGCATCGCGCATCCCCTTCACTTTGAGCATCGCTCGGCAGTCTAAATGATCCGGGAGCTTTCCAACTCCGCGTGTTTCTCTCAGAGCGGCGGGCTGTCTCTCGGCTCGAAGTGCGCGTGTTCGCGCTCGCGATCCGAGACGGCCATGTTCTTCAAGATCCGTACGCAGCGATTCCATCGCAGGATCGCTTCGTCGTTGCCTGCCGGTCGGATCTTCTCCGCCTCCTCGAACCACTTGAGCGCGTCTTCGAAGAGCACGATCATCGTGTGCGGAGGGCGGCCTGCGGCGAGCTGCGCCTTCGCGAATCGCTCGCGGACGATCCCGGCGAAGTACAGCCGCTCGTAAGGATCCTCGAGCTTCTGGAACACCGCCTCCGCTTCCGCGCGGCGGTCCGAGGGCGCCCCGCTGAACTGGTCGGTGATCGCGAGCCCCAAAAGTCGCAGAGCCGTCTGCTCCCCGGAATCGACTGCCAGCACGTCACGGCAGATCGATTCCGCTTCCCCGGGCTCGTTCAACAACCGGTACCAGTCCGCCTTGGCGGTGGCCTCGGGGATCGCCTCTCTCGAAATGGTCTTCAGCTGATGTTCCACCATGACGCCTCCCAATTTCTCACTTCCGACCAAAGATCTTGCGCAGAAGCTTCGCGACCGGATCGTAGAAGTCGTCGACGACACGCTCCTTCAGCGGAATGATCGCGTTGTCCGTGATGTGGATGTCCTCGGGGCAGACTTCGGTACAGCACTTGGTGATGTTGCAATAGCCGAGGCCGAGCTCCTCCTTCAGGAGCTTGGTCCGGGACGCACCGTCGAGAGGGTGCATCTCGAGCGCGGCGACCCGCACGAAGAAACGGGGGCCGCCGAACTCCCGTTTCTTTCCGTGGTCCCGCAGAACGTGGCAGACGTTCTGACAGAGGAAGCACTCGATGCACTTGCGGAACTCCTGCACGCGGTCGACGTCGGCTTGCGACATCTTCCAGTCGGTGCCTGGGCGCGGAGAAAACGGCGGGATCTTGCGGTTGACTTCGTAGTTCCAGGAGACGTCCGTCACCAGGTCGCGGATGACGGGAAACGCCTTCATCGGCGACACGACCACCGGCTGATCGAGCGGAAGAGAGTCCATCCGGGTCTTGCACGTGAGTCGCGGGCGGCCGTTGACTTCCGCCGAACAGGAGCCGCATTTGCCCGCCTTGCAGTTCCAGCGCACGGCGAGGTCCGGCGCGAGGTAGCCCTGAATGTAGTGGAGCGCATCGAGAACGACCATCCCGGGCGCGACGGGGACCCGGTACTCGACGAGCTCGCCTCCCTCGCCCGTCCCGCGGAAGACTTTCAGGAGAGCTTCGGCCACTGCTCAGCTCCCCTCGGCCAGCAGGGCCGCGAGATCCGACGGCAGCTCCGGGATCGGGCGCTCCGCGAGATCCATCGCATCACCGCGGCGTGAGACCACGAGGTTTTTACTGCCCCATTCCGGATCGCTCTTCGGGAAGTCCGTGCGGCTGTGCGCGCCGCGGCTCTCCTTGCGGGCGAGCGCGCTCCGCGCGACCGCCTCGGAGACCGTCAGCATCGCCTTCAGGTCGCGCGCCAGATGCCAGCCGGGGTTGAAGAGCCTCGATCCTTCGACACGGACCCGGCCGGCGCGGTCCTGGAGCTCGCGGATCTTCGCGAGACCGCGTTCGAGGTCCTCTTCGTTGCGGAAAATCCCGACGAGGTTGTGCATCGTGTCGGTCAGCTCCCGGTGAATCGAGTACGGGCTCTCCCCTTCCGGCCGCTCGAAGAAGGCGAGCATCTCTCTCGTCGCCTCCTCGATCTGCGCGTCGTCCAAAGAGCCCGACCGAGCTCGGTCGGCCGCTTCGGCCGCCGCCAGCCCGGCGCGCCGCCCGAAAACCAGCAGGTCGGAAAGGGAGTTGCCCCCCAGCCGGTTCGACCCGTGGAGCCCCGCCGCGACCTCTCCCGCCGCATGCAGGCCAGGCACGGTCGTCTCCGCCGTTTCCGCGTCCACGCGCACGCCGCCCATCATGTAATGGCAGGTCGGTCCGACTTCCATCGGCCCCTTCGTGATGTCGACGTCGGCGAGCTCCAAGAACTGGTGGTACATGCTCGGGAGCTTGCGCTTCACGTACTCCGCCGGCTTCTGCGAGATGTCGAGGTACGCGCCGCCGTGCTCGGTGCCCCGCCCCTCCCGGACCTCGGTGTAGATCGCCCGGGCGACGACGTCGCGGGTCGAGAGGTCCAACTTCTCCGGGTCGTAGCGCTCCATGAATCGCTCGCCCAGGCGATTGCGGAGCACGCCTCCCTCTCCGCGGACCGCCTCGGTGACCAGAAGGCCCTGCACGCCCGGCGGCCAGACCATGCCCGTCGGATGGAACTGGACGAACTCCATGTCGAGGAGCTCCGCCCCCGCATCGTAGGCGAGCGCCATGCCGTCGCCGGTGTATTCCCAGGAGTTCGACGTGATTTTCCAGGCCTTGCCGATGCCCCCGGTCGCGAGCACGACCGACTTCGCCCGGAACACGACGAAACGTCCCTGCTCGCGCCAGTACCCGACGGCGCCGCAGACCCGGTCGCCGTCCTTCAGGAGGCGCGTGATCGCGCACTCCATGTACACGTGAAAGCCCATCTGCACTCCCCGGTCCTGAAGGGTGCGGATCATCTCGAGCCCGGTGCGGTCGCCGACGTGGCAGAGACGCTTGAACGAGTGACCGCCGAATGCCCGCTGGAGGATGTCGCCGTCGGGAGTTCGGTCGAAGAGAGCGCCCCACTGCTCGAGCTCCCGGACGCGGTCCGGTGCCTCCTGTGCGTGGATCTGCGCCATCCGCCAGTTGTTCAGGTACTTGCCCCCGCGCATCGTGTCGCGGAAGTGCGTGCGCCAGCTGTCCGCGCGATCGACGTTCGCCATCGCCGCGGCGATGCCCCCTTCCGCCATGACCGTGTGGGCCTTGCCGAGCAGCGACTTGCAGACGACTCCGACGCTCGCCCCGCGCGCGAGCGCCTCGATGGCGGCGCGCAGGCCCGCGCCTCCGGCGCCCACGACGAGGACATCGTGCTCATGGGTTTCGTATGGAGGGCTCATCAGAGCAGACGCAGATCGCGGATCGCGCCGCACGCGAGCTCGCGCACGTAGAGATCGGCGAGGCCGACGGAAACGAGACTCATCCAGGCGAAGAGCATGTGCTGCTCGTTCAGCGCGCTCGCCCAGCTCCAGAAGCGGTGACAGGCGCGGCCCGACGCCGAGCAGGAGAAGCAGTCGACCTGCCCCCCCAGGAGGTGGCGCAGCGAGTGGCACGAGAACGTGTAGAACGTCAGCAGGACGACGTTCGCCGTCAGGACGAGGGATCCGACTCCCACGCCGAACCGGCCGTCGAACCGGAACGAGCGGATCGCGTCGTACCAGAGAAAACCGAGGAAGAGAATCGCGAGGTAGAGAAAGAAACGGTGGAGGTTCTGCAACACGAATGGGAAGGCGGTCTCTCCGCGGTAGCCGCGGCGTCCTTCGCCGACCGCGCACGCCGGCGGATCGAGGAAGAACGCACGGTAGTAGGCCTTGCGGTAGTAGTAACAGGTCGCGCGGAATCCCAGAGGACCGCCGAGGATCAGAAGCGCCGGCGAGAACGGCCACCAGCGGTGATCGCGGTCGATGAGCGGGGAGTAGAAGGGCGAGATGTAGGGTCCCCACTCGAAGAAGTGCCCCTCGAAAGCCCGCGCGGTGGCGTAGATCGCGAAGAGACCGAGGAGCGCGATGACCGGCAGAATCTCGACCCACCAGACGTCGCGGCGCAGCGTCGCGCCGAAACGGCTCCGAGCAGCTTCGGACATCGCCGGCACCTCTCGACGAAAAAGCCGGGCGGATTGTATCCGAGGACTCAGCCCTCGGTCTTTACCCCACTGTCCTTTGGGGAAACGCGCTCCCATCCTTGATCGGTTCGCTGAAAGGTCTCGACCGCGGCCGGTGCGAAATGGCGCTCGAGCGGCTGCCAGACGAAACGTTCGACGGAGATCTGCGGACGCTCGACCCGGAGCACGTTGAAAGAGTTCGGTTCTCCACGCTCCCGGCTCGAGGTCGCGGTTCCCGCCTGGACGACGAGGGCCGAGCGCCCCGGCAATTTGTAGCGGATCGACGTGTGAGCCGTGTGGAACACGTGCAGGTGCCCGGAGACGATGACGTCGGCGCCACATTCGACGAAAGTCTCCATCGCCATCCGGGCTCGGCCCACGAGGTCCGCGCTCGCGCGACCCTCCGGCAGGTCGAAGGGGTGGTGCGTGACGATCATACGGGTGGTCTCTTCGGGAAGCGCGCAGAGCCGCTCCCGCACGCGAGCGACCTGGCGCTCGTTGATGCGTCCACTTTTGAAAGTGAGAGAGCGCGCGGTGTTGATGCCGATGACCGCGATCTCGTCGTCCTGGTAGAAAGGCTCGAGATCGTCCGTGACGTATCGCCGGTAGGTCTCGAGCGGCCGCACGAAGCGGAAGAGAACGTTGTAGAGCGGCACGTCGTGGTTTCCGGGAACGACGATCTGGGGTTTCGGCAGAGTCGCGAGGAAGGCGCGGGCCGCGCGGAACTCCCCGCGCCGCGCCCGTTGCGTCAGGTCGCCGGAGACGATCACGAGGTCGGGATGGATGATCTCCGCGGCCGCGACGAGCGGATCGAGCGTCTCCGGATCGACGCGGCCGAAGTGCAGGTCGGAGACGTGAAGCAGCGTTCTCATGCCGGCTTTGCGTCCTCAGCTGTGCGCGGCACGAGGACGCGGAGGGCCTGCGGGCGCACCCGATAGCGAAGCGGCGTGTCCAGGACGGAGATCTCGCCGTCGACTGCGACGGGGGCCCGGCCGGCCCGCGTGTCGATCCGGACCTCCGTCGTCCGCAGCGCTTCGAAGTCGGTCCCGGCGCGCAGGCGGCCGAAAAAAGCGCGTATACCCAGGAAGAGCAAATCGAGCGGCCGCGCGCCAGGAGCGAGGTACAGAGACAGCTCTCCGCGGTCGAGTCGATCGCGGCTGCCGATGTCGAAGCCCCGCATCTCGTAGACGTTGTTCCCGACGAAGACGAACGGGGTCCGCCGCCGGATTTCGCGGCCGTCGATCGAGAGAAGAACGTCGATCGGTGCATGGCGATGGAGCGCGTGCACAGTCGCCCACGCGAACGCCGGCCACCTCCCCCGTCCCAACCGTTCGCGCAGATCGTCCCGATGCCGCACGATCCGGGGATAGAGGCCGAGACTCGAGTTGTTGACGAAAACCGTGCCGTTGACCTCTCCGAGGTCGACGCGGACGACGCGGCCCTCGACGACCGTACGCGCCGCCGCTTCGGTGTCGAAAGGAATCTTCAGGTCCTTCGCGAAGTGGTTGAACGTCCCGAGAGGAAGAACGCCGAGCGCCTTCTCGCCTCCCGAGAGAACCGATGCGATGGAGCTGATCGTGCCGTCGCCCCCTCCGGCGACGACGACTTCGCTCGGTCCGGACGCCGCGCGTCGCGCCAGGGCGACGACCTCCTCGCCGCTCGACGCGAGCTGCACGTTCGCCTCCGTTCCCGCGGAGCGGAACGCTTCGCGGAGGCGGTCGCCCGCGTCACGGTCCTCGACGCTTCCCGAGGAGCGATTGAGGATGACCGGAACGGGCGTGCGCATGGATTGACTTTCGGCCGCGGTTTCGCGACGGCGGCCGACGGTTTAAAGCAGGGGCGAGCCTCCGGACGCTCGTTGACTCCCGGACGGAAATCTCTTCGCGAGCCACTTCTCCACTTCTTCCGGGTGATACCCGAATGGTCCCGGCTTGCCCTTGAAGACGATCTTGCCGCCCTCGTCGACGATGTAGAAGCGCTCCGGCCAGCCGGCGTAGAGCTGGTTCGCGCGATTGTCCATGTCGTCGACGGCGATCGGGATCTCGTAATGGAAGCGCTTCACGAAATCGTTGGCGATCGCGACCCGCTGCGAGAGCGTCCTCGGCTGCGGGTAGCAGACGCTTTCCTTCTCGTTCGACTCCATCTGCCATTCGTCGAGTGGGTGCGCTTCCTTGATGTAGACGGTCAGGAAGCGGGCGCGGTCCCGATACTGCCGGTACGTCTTCTGGACCCGCTCGACCGAGCGCCGGAACGGCGGTCAGGTGTAGCTGCCGAAGATGATCACCACCGGCTTCACACCAATCTCGTCCGCCAGTCGCACCCGCGTTCGCCCGTCGAGCGCATAGAGCGAGACGTCGGGGGCGGAGTGGCCGACCAAGAGATCGCCTTCGCGCCGCTGGTCGTATCGGAGCATTCCCAGGACGTTCCTCGGCCCGATTCTCCAGACGAAGATGGACACCAGGAGGACGACGGCGCTCAAAACGGCGAGAAGCAGTTTTTTGACGATCGACTTCGCCATCGGGTTTCCCGGAGGGGATTATCCCCGGAAGAGAGCTACTTCTTCTCGGCCGCGAAGAGCTCGTCGACCGACAGGGTCTTGACCGGACCCAGGTTCAGCGCCTTCAGCTCCCCCTCAATCTTGCTCCGGTCTCCGACGACGACGACCTCGACCTTTTCCGGATCGACGTACTGGCTCGCCACGCGGCGCACCTCCGCCGGGGTGACGCCGGCGATCCGTGAGACGTACGACTCGAGCCAGCCGTTCGACAGGCCGTAGATGAACTGTTCCGCGAGCTTGGAAGCGATGTCACCGGTCGTCTCCACCTCGGACGGGAACGACAGCGCGACGTAGTTCTTCGCTTTCGCGACCTCGGCGTCCGTGATGGTCTTGCGGATGGCGTCGAGCTCCTTGAAGAACTCGGTCACCGCGGGAGCGGTCTTGTCCGTCTGGACTGCGGCCGCGGCCACGAACGGCCCCGACGACAGACGGTAGTCGAACGACGATCTCGCTCCGTACGCGTAGCCGTGCTGCTCGCGGAGGTTCTGCATCAGCCGGGACGTGAAGGACCCGCCAAGGATCGTGTTCATGACCGTCAGCGAGAAAAAATCGGGCGTCGAGCGCGGCGGTCCGATCCTCCCGATTCGGATCTCGGACTGCGCCGCGCCGGGCCGGTGGACGATCCAGATCTCCCGGCCGGGAACCTGAGGCGCCAGTGGGACCTCGCCCGCCGCTCGGTTCCCGGATGCCTTCCAGCTGCCGAAGGCCTTTTCGAGCTGCGGCTGGATCGAGACGGCAGTCACGTCGCCCACGACGACGATCGCGGCGTTGTCCGGCCGGAACGCCTGCGCGTGGAAGCCCGTCAAGTCGTTGCGCGAGAACCGGCGCACCGAAGCTTCCGTCCCGAGCGTCGCGGTTCCGTACCGGTGTTTGCCGCCGTAGAGGGCGCGCGCGAAGGCGACCGAGGCGATTGCCCGCGGTTCGTCGCGCCACTGGAGCAGCTCGGTCAGCCGGTCGGTTCTCACGCGCTCGAGCTCGCTCGCAGGGAACGTCGGACGGACGACGACGTCGGCGAGAATCGGAAGAGCCCTTTCGAGACGCCGCACGGAAACGTGGAGCGCCGCGACGGTCGCGTCCCAGCCCGCCTCGGAGGTGAGCTCCGCGCCGAGGTAGTCGACTTCGTCGGCGATCTCGAGCGCGCTCTTGCTGCCGGCGCCTTCGTCGAGCATGTCGGCAGTCAGGCTCGCCAGCCCCGGCTTGTCGAGCGGGTCGTTTCCCGCGCCCACGCGCACGACCGCGTCGACCTGGACGACCGGCACTTCGTGCTGCTCGACCAAGAACACCGGGAGCCCGTTTGCGAGATGGAGCACCCGCACGGGCGGAAGCTTCAGAGGGCGGACGGGCCCGAGCGCCGGCGGCTTCGAACGGTCCGGCTTCGCCGCCGCGGCGGTGTGCCCGGACGCAAGGGGGGCGAGAACGAGGGCGACGGCGAGGACCGCGACCGACGTTGCCGCGCGTCTCACGGCTTCTTTTCCGCCGCGAGGGTCTTCTTCCCCTGCGGCACGACGGAAAGGACGAGTCGCGCGTCGTCGCGCAGATAGCGGTTCGCGGCGGCCTGCACGTCCTTCGGATCGAGCGAAGTGTACCGAGCGAGATCCTCGGCGAAGTAGTCGGGCCTGCCCGCGTAGAACTCGTACGCGTTCAGCTGATCCGCCTTCCCTCCGAATCCGCCCACGCGCTCCATCCCGCTGTAGAACGCCGCCTCGATCTGATTGACGGCGCGCTCGAGCTCGCGGGGAGCGGGCGGGTCCTGCTTCACCTTCGCGAGCTCCTCGGAGACGACCTTCTCGATCTCGGTCAGGCCGTGGCCTTCGCGCGCCGTCACGATCAGGACGAACGCGGAGCCGAGAGGTCCGGCGTTCTGGCTCGCCGAGACGTCCTGGGCGATCTGGAGGTCGTAGACGAGCCGCTTGTAGAGCCGCGAGTTCTTGCCGGACGCGAGCACGTGTGAGAGGACGTTCATCGCCTCGTCGCCGGGAGCGAAGAGTTGCGGAGAGAGCCACGCGAGGTAGAGGCGCGGCAGCTGGACGTGATCCTCGAGGGTCTGCCGCTTCTCCGACGTCAGGACCGCGGGCGGCACGGCGATCGGCGGGACGGGCGCCCCCCGCAGAACGTCGGAGAACCACTTTTCGACCAGGCGCCGCGCTTCCGCGGGGTCGATGTCGCCGGCCACGACGAGACTCGTGTTGTTCGGGCAATACCAGCTCTTGAAGAACTGGACCACGTCGTCGTAGCTCGCCGCCGTGAGGTCTTCCATCGAGCCGATCACCGGCCAGTGGTACGGATGGCTCGGAGGGAAGAGCTCTTCGGGCAGCTTCAGGAATGCCATCCCGTACGGGCGGTTCTCGTACGACTGCCGGCGCTCGTTCTTGACGACGTCGCGCTGCCCGTCGACTTTCTGAGGGCTCATCGCGTCGAGCAGGTAACCCATCCGGTCCGACTCGAGGAAGAGCGCGAGCTCCAGCGCGTTCGAGGGGACCGTTTCCCAGTAGTTCGTCCGGTCGTTGTCCGTCGATCCGTTGTTGTCGCCGCCGGCCGCCTCGAGCCAGTTGTCGAAATCCCCTTCGGCGACGTGTCCCGACCCTTCGAACATGATGTGCTCGAAAAGGTGGGCGAACCCGGTGCGGCCCGGCTTCTCCCGCGCGGAACCGACGTGGTACCACGCGCTGACCGCGACGAGGGGAACGCTGTGATCCTCGTGGAGGATCACGTCGAGGCCGTTCGGGAGGGTGAACTGGGTGTAGGGAACCGCGAGCTTTTTCGCTTCCTGGGCGGCCGCCGGACCCGGCAGAAGGACAGCCAGGCTGATCAGAGGGACGAGGACGAGACGCACCTTCATCGGCAGCTCCTGGAGTCGAACTTACGAACCCCGCACGCGAAAGTTAAGCGGTCGAACGGTGGACATGGCTGGCGCGGGAGTCCGCAAAGTACGTTCGGGACCCGAAGCGGAAGACACCGACGCTCGCACGCTGCGCGTCAGACTTCAACTTCGTCAGGAGTCCGGAAAGCTGGAGATGCTCGATCTCCTTCGTCGCGTCGTCCGAGCACTCGATCGCGACAAGGAACCCGCTTCTTCCGATTCGCGCGTCGCATGGCGGTCTGGAACTGTCTCGTCCATGGCGTGCCAGTCTAAGCTTGTCTGGCGATGCTTCGAGACTTTGTCATGCGCGCAATTGTCAAACGCGTGACTCCAACGTGAGCAGTCGGCTGCGTCGTCTGCGCTTCTGGGTCCACGATCCCGAGGCACCCTCCTTCCGGCACCGGGTCACTGCGCTCGTACCGACACTAGAAGCCGATGGCTTTCGATGCGAGACGGAGCGATTCCCGCGCCGCCGGTACTACACGCGGGTTCTCGAGCGACGCCGAGGACTTCGCGACGTGGACCTTCTCGTGGTCGCCAAGCTCAAACTACTTCCCGGAGAAACCTTCCTCGTGCGGCGATCCGTGGGGCGCATCGCCTACGACTTCGACGACGCGATCTACGTGGGCAAGCCGGACCGTCTCGGCGACCTTCCGAACCGCTCCTGGTTCCGGGAGGCGAAATTCGCGGCGACGTGCCGGATGAGCGACCTTACGATCGCCGGCAACGGCGAGCTCGCGGCCGCGGCGAGACCGTACGGCGGACGCGTCGAAGTCGTGCCGACGGGTCTCGATCTCTCGGCGTATCCGCGTGATCCTGGAACGCTCGCGACTGGCCGAACCTGCACGATCGTGTGGATCGGCCTTCCCGGCAACCTGAGCTACCTCGACCTGATCCGACCGGTTCTATCGCAGCTCTGCCGTGAGACTCCCGAGCTGCGGTTTCGCGTGATCTCCTCCCGGTTTCCGGACTGGCCCGAGGTCCCGGTCGAGCGGGTCGCCTGGTCCGCATCTGGGGAGGCGGCCGCACTCGCCTCGGCAGACGCTGGAGTCATGCCGCTGACTGATGACGCTTGGACGCGGGGCAAGTCGGGGTTCAAGCTCCTCCAGTACATGGCGGCGGGACTCCCCTGCGTCGCGTCGCCGGTCGGCAGCAACCGGGAAATTGTCGTCGAGGGAGAGACGGGCTTTCTGCCGTCGGACGCGTACGGATGGCTTGAGGCGCTGCGGGCTCTGCTCGAGTCGGAGGAACGACGCCGCGCCATGGGTCTCGCCGGACGCCGACGCGTCGAAGAGCTGTACGACACGAAACGGATCGGGAAGCGTGTCGCCGGACTCTACGAGTCGCTCTTCTGATTTCCTTCTCCGGCGGCGAAAATACTTCCGCCCTTGGGAAGTTTGTCGAGACACTCTCCGCACACCACTTTATTGCCGGCTAGCGCAGGGCCGCTGCGTTCCGCGGCTCGAGACACGCGTCACCGCGCGTGAGAAGGCTTCGCACCAGCCGGGAGTAGACGCTGACGGCCGCCTCGACCTCGGCGAGTTCGACTCTTTCCTCCGACCCGTGCGCGTCGCGGATCGAGCCGGGACCGAAGAGGATCGGCTCGCCCCACGCCGGAAGAAGCGGAAGGTCGCAGGCGAAGGAGACGACTTCTCCCGGCTCCCCCTTCGGACACCGGAACGAAACGGGATCGGATCGGTACCCGACCGCGAGCTGCACTCGGCCCTGCGCGATCGGACGGATGTGCGCGAGCAACGTCTCGATCGGCTGCCCCGTCCGGAAGATCACCTCGGCGCGCGCGCTCTCCGCGATGACGTTCGGCGCGGTGCCCGCCTGGATCACGCCGATGTTCATCGTCGTCTGTCCGAAGGCCGGATGCTCCGGCAGCTTCAGCTCGCGCAGGTCGTTCAGGAAATCGAGCAGCGGATCGACTGCAGACCGGCCGCTCTCGGGAATCGAGGAGTGGCCCGACACGCCGCGGGCTTCGATCTCGATTCGAAGGCAACCTTTCGAGCCGGCGACGAAGCGGCTGCCGGTCGGCTCGCCGCCGATCAGATATCGCGCGAGGTGCGGCCGCCGGTTGGCGGCGAGGGCCCCGTCGGATCCGCGCTCTTCCCCGACGAGCACCAGGAGCCCGACCTCTCGTGCGCCGTCCCGCGCGAGCTCTTCCAGAGCGATCGCCTGCGCGGCCAGGCTTGCCTTCGCGTCGCAGGCGCCGCGGCCGACGAGGGCGCCCGCCTCACGGCGCGGCGGAAAGAAGGGGGGAACCGTGTCCGCGTGCGTGGTCAGGACGACGCTCGGGTGCCCGCGGTGGATGAACAGGTTGCGCCGGTCGGGTGCGACCTCCATGGCTTCGACCGTCCAGCCCGATCCCCGATAACGCTCTTCCAGAAACGCGAGCACCGGCTGCTCCGAGCCGGTCACCGAAGGGATCTCGACGAGTCGCTCGAGAAGGTCCACCGCCCGCGCGCCGGCCGCGTCTGACCGCATCGCGGCGATCATAGACTTGAAGCCATGAAGAAGCTCTTCGCGGTCAAGGCTGGAGTTGACCGTCAGCTTCCGGCTTCGTCCGAGCGGCTTCGATCTCGCGATTGCTCTTCTGACGCTCCCGCCGTCACCGGGCTCTTGCGGGAACGCGCGGGAAACCGGCGCCGAACGGTCACGACTCCCCCGCGGAAGCCCTGGCGGAAATCGACGTGCGGCTCCTCGGTGAGAGACCGTCGCGAGTAGGCGATGACGTAGCCGTCCGGATGACGCGCGAACCAGCGGGACACCGATCCCGAATCGATGATCTCGATAGGACGCTCCAGCCGGCCGGCGAACTGGTACTCGCCGAAGTACTTTCCGACGTGGGCGAGCGGATGCCCTTCGCGCTGGAGGCCGTTCAGATACCGGCCGATGCTCTCGACGTCGTAGTTGGGCGCGGCCGCGCGCGCGACGCTCCACTGGATCATGACGATCGCGGCGACCGAGCAGACGGTGACCCGCTCGAGAAACGTCCGGCCGGAAGCGGGCGGGCGCCAAGTCAGAACGAGTCCGCTGGCGGCGACGACCATCGCCGCCGCGCGGGAGAGCCCCGACGTCCAGGACGGGAGCGAGAGCCGCTCCGACAGGGACGGCGCGAACGCAAGCAGGAGGGCGAACGACATGAAGGCTCCCGCGATCCAGAAGGAGTCGCCGCGCTTCGGCGAGGCCGACCGGGACAGTCCAGCACGCGAAGCGACGAGCGCGAGAGGAGGGAAGAGCGGGAGCAGGTAGTGGATCTGTTTCCCGCTGACGAACGAGAAGAGGAGGAAACCGATCCCCGCCCAGGCCGCGCACAGCCGTACGCCCGGGTCGCGCGAAAGGCTCTCTCCCCGTCGCAGACCCCGCCAGAGGGGGAGCCAAAGGACCCACGGAAACGCGAGGAGCGGAACGAACGGCACGTACCACCAGAACGGCCGGCGGTGCGCGAACGCGTGCGTCACCCGGCCCGCCGTCTGGCTCCAGAGAATGGCGTCGGCGTAGTCGCGGCCTCCGGCGATGGCCGCCGGGATCGCCCACGCGAGGCCGAGGCCGATTCCACCGGCGAGCGAAGCGACGAGGACCGGATACCAGCGCCAGGGGCGCACCGATCCCCCGGACCACCAGGGCGCCAGCAGAGCGACCGGGAGGACCGGGATCAAGATCGCGGGTCCCTTTGCCAGAATTCCCAGCCCGATTCCGAGGGTCACGAGAAGCCAGCCCGCGAGGCCTTGCCCGCGCAATGCGTGGACGATTCCGGAGATCGCGGCGAGCGCGAAGAACACGAGCAGCATGTCGAAGAGGAGCACCGTCGAGAAGAAGGACCAGAAGAGACTTCCGAGGAGGACGAATGGCGCAACTTCGGCGACGTCTTCGCGCTCGGGCCAGAGCTGCCGCGCGAGCCGCGCGCAAAGGAAGAGGCTGGCGAGCGCGAAGAGCGAAGGCACCAGGCGCGGCCACCACTGATTGACGCCGAACACATGCCAACCCGCCTGCATGAGCCAGAAGAGAAGGGGGGGCTTGTCGCTGTAGGGCAGCCCGTTTAAATGCGGCACGAGGAGGTCGCCGCGCTGCCACATTTCCCATGCGACGGAGAGGTAGCGGGTCTCGTCGATCGGCCAGGCAGGGCGCGAGAAGAGACCTCCCGCGACGACCAACGCCCAGAGCGCGACGAGAACGAGCGCCGCGCGGCGGCGCCTCATGCGCCCTGGGGATGCGGCGTCGGTCCTCCCCCCTGTCGCTCCCGGGAGATGAGGTAGAGGTTGCGCACGTAGATCACGATTCCAGCGGCCTGGCCCAGGATGAAGACCGGATCGACCCGGTGAATGGCGTACGCGAGCAGCACCACGCTGCCGGCGAGGCTGAAGTACCAGAACGCGACCGGGATCACGCTGCGCCCCTCCCGCTCGCTCTTGACCCACTGGAGGATGAACCGCATCGAGAAGAGCGCCTGACCCAGGAAGCCCACAACCAGCCAGAACGAAGGGATCTTCATTGCGATGACTCCTCGGTCGGGTTCGCGTCGTCGGACTCTTCCGTCGCCAGCGTGGGAATTCTCGCGCGCCGCTGAAGCCAGAGGACGCCGAGCATGTCGACGATTCCGGTCCAGAGGCGATTGTGCACACCGTAGTGGGACCGACCGTGTCGCCGCTCGCGGTGGCGAACCGGCACGGAGAGGACCTCGCCACCACTGCGCCGAAAGAGCGCCGGCA
Source organism: Thermoanaerobaculia bacterium (assembly GCA_036395335.1). Taxonomy (GTDB): domain Bacteria; phylum Acidobacteriota; class Thermoanaerobaculia; order UBA5066; family Gp7-AA6; genus Gp7-AA6. Next base: position 1,240 of record DASWDK010000001.1, on the reverse strand, counting down.
GGAATCGGTGCATGTGGTCGAAGGACGGCAGCGCCAGGAAGGCTTCCCGCGGGAAGAGCTTCAGCCCGCAGCCGGTATCGGGGGTACCGTCACCCAGGATTCGCCGACGCACGCCGTTGGCGATCCGCGACGAGACGCGCTTGGCAAAAGTGTCGTGCCGCGCCCGCCGGTGCCCGTTGACGAGAAGCGGTTTTCCCGAGCCCTGTGCGTCCCGCGCGCGGAGGAGCGCCGGGATGTCCGCGGGATCGTTCTGGCCGTCGCCGTCGAGCGTCACGATCCAGGGCGCCCGCGCGAGGCGAACGCCCGTCCAGATCGAGGCGCTCTGTCCGGAAGGCGAGCGGTGACGCGCCGATCGGAGGCGCGGAAGAGCGCGGCGTGCCTCGCGAAGGCGGACGGGCGTCGCGTCTTCGCTTCCGTCGTCCACGACGACGACCTCGTACTCGACGCGCCCCTCGAGGGCCGCCTCGACGTCGGCGAGAAGAGGACCGATGTTGTCGGCTTCGTCGCGAGCCGGGATGACGACGGAGATCTCGGGGACCGTTGGGAGCGGCCGGCCGGCCGGCGCCGGCGAGCGCGACTCTTCCTCTTCCGACCCCTCGCGAGCGAGCATGGACCCTTCAATCTTAAGTCGCGGGAGTGAATGGTTCGTGAATACTTCCGTGCGGCCGGCGCCCCGCGACGTCGGAATCTCGATTCGCTCAGCGCCGCCTGGCCACCGCGAGCCTCGCCTCCGCCAGCTCGAGCTTCGACCGGATCCCTTCGAGCGTTTCCCGGCTCGCCGTCTTCAACTCCTCCTCCGCCTGCGCGCGCTCCCGCTCCGCCGCCGCGACGTCGACTTCGGACGGTTCCTCGGCTAGGTCCGCGAGAACGGTCACCTTGTCGTTCGAGATCTCCGCAAAACCCGCCGTGATCGCGAGCGCGCTTTCGACGCCGGCGTTCTCGTAAGAAAGGACGCCCGTCTTCAAGACCGTGATCAAGGGCGCGTGGCCCGGCAGGATGCCCAGATACCCGAGCTCCCCGGGCAGCTCGACTTGGTCGGCCTCGGAATCGACCACGGTGCGAGTGGGCGTGACGACCTGGATCTTGAGCTTCATCCCCGTTCCTCTCCCCGTCTTCAGAACGTGCTCTGAATCACTCCGCCGTCCACCTGAATGGTGGCGCCGGTGACGTAGCTCGCCCTCTCGCTCGCGAGAAAGGCGACGACGTCGCCGATCTCTTCCGCCCGGCCGTGTCGGCGGAT